>JAHFDV010000075.1:0-2672 GCA_023248815.1 Myxococcales bacterium | reverse complement strand
GCATCGTCACTTTGGAAAGCATGGCAAAGCGCCTCTTTCCCTCCGTGACGCTCGCCGCCGAAGACATTCGCGCGCTCATGCAAGGCAAGCGGCACCTCGCGACGCCTACCGCCTGCGATGCGAACGCAAAAACCGCGGAGACTGTCGGCATGTTCTCGGAAGAGGGCGTTCTCGTCGGATGTCAGAAGGCGGCGTTCGAAGGCGACGCGCTTCTATTGGGCGAAGACGCTGTGCGTTTTCCCGAGATGTAAACCTACGCAGCCGCTAGACCTACGTACGTTTCGCGCGCAGCCGCTGGAAATAACGACGACCAATCCGCGAGGCCTCCGCTGCGCGCGTCACGTTCCCACCGTGCTCCTCGAGCACGCGCTCGAGATAGCGTTGCTCGAACTCCTCGAGCAGGCGTTGCTTGGCCTCCGTGAGCGGCAGCTTCATCGCGAGGATCCCTTCGAGGACGTCGTTGTCGCCGAGCGAAGCAGGAATCGGCGCGGGCTGACCTTGCATGCCGAAGCTCGCGCCTTGCACTTCGGATTCGTACTCGCCGAGAGCGAGGTAGCGCGCGACGGCATTGCGGAGCTCGCGCAAGTTCCCTGGCCACGCCGAGTCTTCCCAGCGACGCATCACGTCGGACGGAATCCTAGTGACCGAGCTGCCCATCTGCTTGCAGAAATGCGCCACCAAGAGCGGGATGTCTCCGCCGCGATGTCGTAGCGGGGGCAATTCGATACGACCGACGGCGAGCCGGTAGAGAAGGTCCTCGCGAAAACGCCCCGCCTGGACCTCGCGGTCGAGATCGCGCCTCGTCGCGGCAATCACGCGTACGTCGACATGAATGAAGCGATCGCCGCCGACCTTGCGGACTTCCGATCGCTCGAGCGCGCGCAGCAACTTGGGTTGCAAGCTGCTCTCGAGATCACCGATTTCGTCGATGAGCAAGGTGCCGCCGTGCGCTTGCTCGAAGACGCCTTTGCGAGAAGCTACGGCTCCCGTGAATGCGCCGCGCTCGTGACCGAAGAGCTCGGACTCGACGAGGCTCGGCGCGACGGACGTGCAATCGAAGATGATGAACGGGCCATCCGCGCGCGCGCCCATCTCATGCACCGCTTCGGCCAGGACCTCTTTCCCCGTCCCCGTCTCCCCTTCGATGATGAGCGATACACTCGACGCCGCGAGCTTGTAGAGCGCGGGATACATTCGGCGCATCTCGACGCTGCCGCCGATGAAGTTGCCGAAGGACGTGGCCGTCGGGAGAGGTGCCGCTGCCCTTTCCTCCGCGACATCGAGACGAATGGCGGTGCCCCCGATGCGAATGACTTCCCCGCCGCGGACGAAACCTTCGACGACGGCAACGCCATCGACCCAAGTGCCGTTCGTCGACTCGAGATCCGTGAGACGCAAGCGGCGACCCAAGAGCTCCAGCGCAAGGTGGCGTCGTGACACTTCGCGATCAGTCAGTCTCAGCGAGGCCGATGGGGCGCTGCCCACGAGAACGCGCGCCGACCCGTCGATCGCGAGCGACAGGCCTACGTCCGGCCCTTCGATGACGACGAGCGCGAAGCTCGGAGACACCTTCGCATCGAGGTCGTACGCTGCACGTTGGTACGTGGACGCATCCTCTTGCTCACCTGCGACGTCTCGTTCGCGCGCCACGCTTCTTTCTACCACGGACTCGCAGCGAAGCCGTCAGAACGCGCCGGACAAGCGAAGGTGTGCGAGTCCGGCGCTCAGCTTCACGCTCGCAGGGCCTCGCAGCGCGGAGGCGGGCTCCGCGCCGCTACTCGAGCTCGTCGCGAAGAGAACGATGCCGAGCGCTCCGAATGCGGCTGCTCCTGCCCACGTGAGATTCGTCGCGAGCCGCAGATCTTTGGCGTGATCGAGCGCGCCTTGACTCGTCGGGTCCGCGCGAAACGTGTCGCGCGCCTCGAGCGCATTCACGCCGAGAACGATCGCGCCGACCGAAGCGAGGCCAGCGACGCCCAGCGACGCGAACGCGAGCGTCCGACGCGTATGGTGCGTCTTTCGTGCGTCGTTCGACTTGGGAACGGCGGGCAACGTAACGCGCGCGCTCGAAGCGGGGATATCGAAGACCAACGCGGTCGTCTCGCCCAGCGTGATGTGAATGGCTCGCGTGACCTCGCCATTCGCAGTCGCGACGCTCACCGTGTAGTCGCCCGCCGAGAGATGCGTGCGCCGCGGAATCTCTGCACTCTCGACGTGAGCGACGGAGAACTTCCCGCCCGCAGGGGCTCGCACGTCGAGCACGCCGAGCGTCGCCTCCAGCGCGGCCAGCCGTTGCTTCGCCTCCCCGAGCTCGGGATCGCGGAGATCCGTTCGCTCGATCGCGGTCTCGAATCGTCGGCCGCGCGCGGCGTCACGTGCGCCGCATCCCATGCGCGTGCGGCATTGTGAATCGCCGCTGCTCGCGGCACTTGCCGGTGCGACTCCTCGAAGGCGAGCGCCGCCTTTTCGAACTCTCCGCGGCTGAAGGCCTCGGAGCCGCGGCGAAACGACTCGATGGCGAGCGCTTTGTGGTCTTCCGCATGGGCGGAATGTGCGCGCGTCAGAAGCATCGCGAAAAGCGCGCTCGTCATCCACCGGAAAAGTTTTGGACGCCTCACGGACCTCCCAGCGTATCAGGAAGAAGCGCGCCCGAGCCCTTCGGCTTGGCGCTA
>JAHFDV010000352.1 GCA_023248815.1 Myxococcales bacterium | reverse complement strand
ATGAGGCCTGTTCCGCCGTCGATTCTAGGGATGGATGCGGCGCGCCCTTTCTTCGGGACGAACGTGCGAATCAAACGTCTTAATGTGTACGTTGGCGCTCAGCGCGCCAGTGTCGGCGAGTCTTCGCGACGAAAAAGGGCCATCGTCTTCGTGACACCGACTCGCCCTTCGGTCCCAACGAGCTGAAGAGCGCGTTCAGGCTGCAGCTCACCGCGCACCAGGGCGCCGTACGCGTGGAGGAGACGCGTGGTCTCGTCTTTCGTCTCGCGGACGAGATCGATTCGAAAACGGGAGACGCCGCTCGCGAGAAGCTTCGGCACGAGCGCCGCGGCGCTCTGTGGCGCGTCGTTGAACACCGTGTTGCGGCAGCCCGCATCGACGATGACAGGGTGCGTTTTGCCGACCCGATCGCGAAGGCTCACTTCGTGCGTTTCACAGGGACGGCCACACGAACGGTAGTCACGGCCGCGACTCAAGAGATGCGCGTACACGCAGTGCTCGGTGTGGAACGTCGGGATGCGATGATGCACGACGATCGAAGCGCGCGAAGCCGGCACTTCCGCGAGAAGCGCGAAGAGCTGCGTCTCGTCGAGGTCGAAGGAGGGCGTGAATGAATCGAGCCCGCGATCGAGGAGGAAGCGCGCCGTGAGCGAGTTCGTGACGTTCAGAGAAAAGTCGCCGAGGAGCTTGGGACGCGGCGTCTTCACGCGGAGGCGCTCGAAGCCGCCCCAATGACGAACCACGATCGCATCGGGTGAGAGCGAGAGAAGGCGATCGGTGAGCCCTTCTTCGCCGGGCTTCTCGATGCGGAGCGTCGCGAGGTTCACCTTCAATCCAGCTTCGCGCGCGCGTGCTGCGGCCTTCGAAAGGCCGACCATCTCCATCCAATCGAGCTCGACCTCCGACAGGCCCGCTTCGATGACGGCGTCGAGCTGCGCTTCACTGCGGCAGAGCGGAACGACGCGCGGTGACTCACGGCGGTCTTCGACGATGAAAGAGGCGCGAAGAGGCTGCACGTGCGGACTCGCGTCGACAGATCTTTCGCGAGTGAGCTTCGAGTCGAGGTCGGCGACGATGGCTCGGCGCATCTCTTTGAGCTCGGAGACCGGCAGGTGGAGGTTGCGGTCGAGTCGTGACGTCGCGAGACTCTCCAACGTGAAGGGCGTGCCGCCGAACGCGCCGAGCTTCGAACGAAGAAGTACGTCGTCGATTCCGGAGGAGCGCGCCACGGTGAGCAGTGATTTCGACGACGCCTCCGCCGTGGCCTCGTGCTTGGTCCCTTTACGAAGCGTCGCGCGCGCACGGAGGACCTTACCCGGCTCTCCTTCGACTTCGAGCGAGACCGCGTTGCGGCCCGTCGGCGCATCGGCTTCGAGCAGGCGATTCACGTCTCGTTGCACTTCGGGATCTTGCGTCAGCCAGACGCGATCGCCGACGTTCACGCGCGAGAGATCCGTTCGACCGAACGCGAGCTCGTATGTGCCCGCGCGTTCGGAGACGCTCCGCTCGTCCACGGCGTAGATGGGGCCACCCGGTTCGGACTTGTCTTCGGGATGACCGCTGTCGAAGACGACGCCCATGCCCGCCTTCGGTGCGCGAGCCACGTTCTTCGTTTCGCCGAACATCGGAAGCTTCACGCGGCGCTCGCCGACTGGTGACCGATCTTTCTCGTCGATCGCTGCGGCGCCCGTCGCTTCGCGAGTGGCCTTCGCGACGATGACGCGCCCCGGAGAGACGCGCGTCACTTTGCCGAGCAGGAGACCACGATGCTTGGGAAAGCGTCCTTCGACGAGCGCCTGGTGATCGGACCCCGCGAAGAAGCCGTCACTGAGGCCACGAGTGTAAGATACAGCCATGTCCGAAAGGAGCGATTCGACGCGCTCTTGGGAAGCGGGCTTACCGGCGGCGAGGCCTTCTGTCAGCTCACGGTACCCGCGCACCGCCGTCGCCACGTATTGCGGACCTTTTTGTCGGCCTTCGACCTTCAGCCCGTGAACGCCGATGTCGACGAGATCGGGGAGCGCGTGCGTGCCCGCGAGATCTTGAGGACTGAGGAGGTACGCAACGTCACCGAGGTCGCGCGTTTCACCGTCGACGACGAGATCATAAGGGAGACGGCATGATTGCGCGCACTGACCGCGATTGGCAGAGCGTCCACCCCAGGCTTCGCTCGTGAGGCATTGACCGCTCCATGAAACGCAGAGCGCGCCGTGAATGAATACCTCGAGCTCGAGATCCGTTTTTTCGGCGAGCGTACGAATCTCGTCGATGGAGCTCTCGCGCGGAACGACGAAGCGCGTCGCATGAAGAGCTTTTGCGAACTGGGCGGCAGCCGGGCTCGAGATCGTCATCTGCGTGCTCGCGTGAATCTCGAGATCGGGCGCGATCGCATGCGCGAGGAGGCACACCGCGGGATCTTGGACGATGATCGCGTCGGCCCCGCTCTTGGCGACGGCGACAAGGAGCTCTTCGACGAAGGGCAGCTCCGATTCGAACACCAACGTGTTCATCGTCACGTAGACCTTGGCGCCCGCGCGATGGATGCGGTCGACCGTGGCCCCCAAGTTGTCGAGTCCGAAGTTTTTCGCGCGCGCACGCGCGTTGAATCCTTCGTCGAGCCCGAGATACACGGAGTCTGCGCCTGCACGAAGGGCCGCTTCGAGCGACACTTCATCGCCCGCCGGCGCTAGAATTTCCGGACGTTTCGTCATTGAGCTCGCGCGGTGTGTAGCACGAACTTGGTAGAGGCTCTAGCGGGCGCTCAGCGCGTGACGCTGCCGTCGAGGATCGGCTCGTCGGTGCGGGCGATCCACCACGGCTCTCGAGGGCGCCCCGTGGGCTATTCGACCCGGTATACTCGGGAGGTGGACCCTCTTCGCGGAATCTGTGACTGGCTCACGGCCGGCGCTCCCGGCACATCGACCGCTCCAGAAGTCCTGGTCTACCTCGGTGAAGGTATTCGGACGGCCGGCATTCCGATCGAGCGAGTCGGATTGTTCGTCGCGACAATGCACCCGAGCATCGGCGGACGCGGCTTCATCTGGACTCCTGGCCAACCCGTCGATCTTCGAGAGGTTCCTTACGACGTCATGGCATCGGACGCGTTCGGAAAAAGTCCCATCATGGTCGTTGCGAGGAGCAAGACCGAGATCCGACGACACCTCGAGCTTCCAGATTGTCCGCGCGACTATCCGATCTTCGAAGACTTCGCCAACGAGGGCGTCACGGACTACATCGCGCTCCCGCTCGTATTCGTCACCGGCGAGGGACACACGGTGACGCTCACGACGAAGGTGAAAGGCGGCTTCACGGACGCGCAACTCGACGCGTTGCGCAACCTGTTGAAGCCTCTCGCGCGCCTCGTCGAGATCTTCGCGTTGCGGAGAACCGCGGCCACCCTCCTCAGCACCTACGTGGGACACAACTCTGGAGAGCGGATCCTCCGCGGTCACTTCCGACGCGGAGACATCGAAGACATCCGCGCGGTGATTTGGTTTTCCGACTTGCGCGGCTTCACCGAGATGTCGACCACGCGCACGCCTCGGGAGATCATCGACGTTCTCAACGAGGTCTTCGATTGTCAGGTGTTGCCGATCCACAAACGCGGCGGGGAGGTTCTGAAGTTCATCGGCGACGCTGTGCTCGCCATTTTTCCCATTGTCGGGGGTGAAGCGGAGACGACCGTGGCCGAGCGCGCGATCGACGCGGCTCTCGAGGCCCAAAAGAACCTGCGCGTCCGAAATGGAGAGCTCGGCACTTCCCTTCGCTTCGGGCTTGCACTGCATCTCGGAGAGATCGCCTACGGCAACATCGGGAGCGTCAGTCGCCTCGACTTCACGGCGATTGGGCCCGCGGTAAATCTTGCCTCCCGCCTCGAGGGGCTCGCGGGAAAACTCGGAAGACCCATCGTGCTCTCTTCCGAAATGGCTCGCCTGACTCAACGAAAGCTCGAGACTCTCGGAGAGTTCGACTTGAAAGGCGTCCCTGGAAAGCAGAGTGCGTACGCTCCGCAACTTCCTGCCGCCGAAGAAAAGTAAGATCTTACTGGCGCGGCGAAGCAGTCGAACGATGCACGTGCAGCACGCTCTCCTCGGAGGGCACGCCGACGCGAAGCGGAAAGCCGTAGTGACCCGTGCCGCGATGGACGTACATGCGATCGCGGCCGCGCGCCCAGAAGCCGTGATCCGGGATCTTGATGCCGAAGAGACGCAAGAAGGTCCACGGTAAGCCGAGGCTCAGAAGGCCGACTTGACCGCCGTGGGTGTGACCCGACAACACGAGATCTGCCTCGCCCTCGGGCAAATGTTTGAAGGCTCCCGGATCGTGCAGGAGTACGAGACGTGTCGTTCCGGGCACCCGTGGATGCTCGCTACACACTTTCTTCAAGTGCCCTTCGCGGTCGCGCCAAACGAAGTCCATGCCGACGATCTGCACGCGTCCCGCTTCGGTATCGACGATCGCTTCTTCGTCGACGAGGAGTCGGATTCCGTTCGCCCTGAGCGCGCTCTTCACCGTTTCAGGCGCTTCGTGATCGTGATTGCCGTTGCACGCGAACACCCGCCCCGGCATCGCCGTGAGCGGCTCGAGTGCGCGACGAAGGAGCTCGGGATCGCTCTGCGATTCCATCGTGAGAAAGTCCCCGGTGAGGCAGACGAGATCGGGGTGCTTCGTGACGGCGCTCTCGGAAATCTTGCGGAGCCGTTCGACGGACATGAACGGCCCAATGTGCGGATCGGTAATCTGCACGATGCGAAGCGGTCGCGCTTCCCGCATCTTCCCGCGAGGAAATGGGTGCGGGAGTGCGGCGCCCGAGCCATCACCGACGACGAGGTCGATCTCTTCTTCCCGCGCGCTGAGTGACTGAACGACGCCGATCGCGGCGAGCACGTAGGGAACGAACGCGCCCCACGGGTGGAAGCCTGCCGCGCGAACGAGCGCCCAAGGCAACGCGAGGTACGTCCCCGCGATGAAGAACGACCCAGGCCAGCTGACGAGCAGGCGATACAGAAAGGGTCGCATGCGAGGGACGGCGAGCATCGAGAAGTTGATGAACACCGCAAAATGAAGCGCGATGTAGAGGGGCATGATGCGCGCGAAGAGCGGCGCCATCTCGGTCGCAATGAGTGAGTGAATACCCGTGAGTATTCCCACGAACATCGCGAACTGCCTTCCACGCGCCTTCGCGACAAACGCAACCACGGCGGCCCAAAGTGCGAGCGCCATCCAAGGAAACCAAGAAGGCATGCCCGTAAGGATGCACGAGATCGGGTCCGCGTTGCAGATTCCCGAACGGCACTCGCGAATCCCGGGCGATT
This sequence comes from Myxococcales bacterium, assembly GCA_023248815.1. Taxonomy (GTDB): domain Bacteria; phylum Myxococcota_A; class Polyangia; order Polyangiales; family Polyangiaceae; genus JAHFDV01. The sequence goes on along the minus strand of JAHFDV010000352.1, from coordinate 1,185 downwards.
GGCGCGACTCTCAAGTGCGGCGAAGGTGATAGCGTCGTTCGGAAATGAACAAAGAGTTCCGATACACCGAAGCTTTTTCTTACGGCTACGTCTTCCTCGCGGCGGTGGGCCTCGCTGCAATCGGGTACGGAGCCACGCAAACGTTTGCGATCGCACTCGGGAGCATGAAGCTCGTGTCGTCACCGACGAGCAATGTCATCACCGTGGCCGCGGGCGTGCTTTTCGTCGTGTGGGGTCTGCACTCGGTCCTGAGCGCACGGGCTTTCACTCTGCCGATTCATGTCGGAGACGAGAAGATCGTCGTCCCCGTCGTGAAGATGTACAAAGCGCAGCCGCTCGAGATGGCGTACGTCGCGGTGACCGAGCTCTGGTTCAAGAACGACGATGAAGAGGGCAAATCGATCGTGCTCGTCACCGAGCGCGATCGGGTCGAGCTCTTCGCAGAAAACTTCGCGGACGAGAAGAGCTTCCTGGAACTCAACGAAGTGCTCGAGGCGAAGTGCACGGCGATTACGAATCGCAAGTGAGGCGGTGAGCCTCGATGCCGGCGAGATGCGGCCATCCAAGTGAAAGTTTGGAAGCTGCGAGCGATCAGTACTTGAAGAACAAGAGGCTTCCGCCGCTCCAGCGCACGTGGTCCTTCGCGTCTTTGTCGTAGTCGGCAATAAAGAGCTGCTTCTTGCTCGAATAGAAGAGATCGCGCGTCTGTTTTTTCTGCAGGTAGACCTTGGACGACTTACCGCCTTCGATCTCGTACGCGAAGACGCCTTTGCCCTCTTCGGCATAGACGAGCCGGCCGTTCGCAAGAACGACATCCGTGATGTCGCCAGCTTCGAGGAGCCGGGTCTCGGTCTCGGCAGCTTCCTTGACGTACAGGCCTTTCGACGTCGCGAAATAGACGGCGTCGTTCGTCGCCGCGATGTTCCTCACGACACCCGTGCCTTGAGCGACGTTGGTGATGCTGCGCGAGGCGTCCCGCCGCACGGAGACGATCTTTCCGTCTGCGTCGCCGACGTACACGTGAACACCAAAGACGCGAATCGCGGTGGGCGCCTTCGCGAGCGTGCTCGACGCGATTTCGTCTTTGCCGTCGGACGACAATGCAAGGACGGTGTTCGAATGGCGATCGCCCGTCTTCGGGAAGGCGAGAACGAAGCCGTCGTCGTCGGCGCCGAGCAGCGGAGC
>JAHFDV010000351.1 GCA_023248815.1 Myxococcales bacterium | reverse complement strand
CGATGCGCGCGCCCGAGAAGCGCGTGACCGTTTCGTGCGCGAAGTGCTTCCACGCATCGAAGTGATCGCGAAAGAAGAGCCGAAGAAACGTTTTTGAGAGAGAAGGCCGCTATCTCGGCCGGCTTTCAAAAACGCCTACGAAACCTCGGCTAGTGAACGTAAGAGCTCACGCGCCGTTTTCCCAAAGAAGTGGATTGTGCCGGCTCGCGATCGGCTCTCCGATTTTTGCTTTTCGAAGGAAGAGCTTCCAATCGAGCTCCTGTTGCGGGAGAGGTTCCGCCGCGACGGTCCCGTCTTCGAAATAATTGATGGTGTGAACCTTCCGAACGACCGAGGTCGTGTTCGCCAGTGCGGCGTGACAGGTCCAGCCGAAGTGGAAGCTCACTTCGCCGAGCTCGTACGGTTCCCAAGAAGCCGCGCATCCGTTGGCTTTGAGATGCTCGACCATCTTCTCTTCTCCATCCGGTGTAATCACATCGGGCGAGCGATAAGGGATTCGATGGGAGCCGCGATAGAAACCCAAGGGACCCATCTCCATGGTCACCGCTTGGAGTGGGATCCAGAGAGCACACGCTTTTTCCGTGGCGAGGGGCCAGTAGGAGAGATCTTGATGATGGAAAGTGCGGCTGCTTCCCGGGATCTTGTAAAGCGATTGATCGTGGTAGAGGCGCACGCCGCGAGCCCCCATCAGCTCGGTCGCCATTTTCGCGAAGCGCTTCGAGAAGGCGATCGCCTTCATCGCGGGTGACGCCTTCCAGCTCGCGGAAACCTGGACGAATTGCTTGTGATAAAAGCCGTCTGCGTCGAGCGACGGATAAGTCTTTTGCGCTTCGGTCACGACCTCGTCGACGACGGGGCGGATGCGATCGATCTCGTCGGCGGACAATACATTCTTGATTCGAATGAATCCGTCGCGCTGAAACTGTTCGCGCATCGCCGGCGTGACGACGAAGGGATCGTCGAAGGAGAGTGGAGTGCTCATCGGGCGCCGCGGACCGCGGTCCGTCAATTGTACACGGTAGAAGTGAGAGGCGGTACTCCAGCGTCGCCTTGGAACCAGCGCCGCTCGGGCGGAGCACGGTAAGCGGCTTCCACGGTCAGAGTTTGGGAGTCGCCTGCGTGAACGTCGGCCAAAGATCCCAGAGGTCCCATTGGGGGCTGTCGCCGCGAAGCAGCATGCTGAAGCCAAGGCCGAAGAATATGAGCATGTAGGCCGTCTGCGTGAGGAGTAGGCCGACGAATCGATACTTCGGCGGACGCTTCTCCCACGGCAAGGAGAGCAGAAGGGTGAGCAGCTGACCCCACATGATTCCGCGTCTGACGATGTCGACGAAAGCCAGACTCAGGTCGGATCCTGCCATGATGAGGTCGCAAACGATGTGGATGGCACTGCTCATCAGGAGCGCTGCGACGACGAAAACAGTCACCGACGCCTTTCTCCGCGCGAGAGGGAAGATGACGGTGGCGCGAAGAAAGTTGAGTACGGAGATGTTCCAGCGGCGCCAGAACTCGAACGGCGTGTCGGCGAGAAACGGTGACTCGAAAACCGACGGAGCAAAATAGCCGGCGAGATTCGACATACCCACGCAAAGTCGGAGAGGCCCGAAACGTACAAGTAGAAGTTGATGTAGCCGGTCGGTAGGAGCGCCCAACGAAGAGAGAGGGGGAGCGCCAGGAAGTCATCGAAGGAGTAGACACGAATGGCAATGACTTCGAGTGCCACCGCGAGCGCGAGGATCTTCAGCGAGGCGCGTACGAGCTGACGGGCACCGAGCTCGTCGAGGTCGGCCTGCTTTCGCTTCGCGAAGTACGTGAGATACGACAGCATGGGGGGCTCACCCATGAGAATCGGAACTCCGAAGGGCGCGTACGCGAAGAACGAGATGAGGTTCCGCTTCTTGTGCGTACGGCCTTCGAAGGCGAACACGACCAGGCGAAGCGAGATCCACCCGATGCCCCAAAGACTGAACATCGGGAGCGGCACGTCGACCCCGGTCTTCTCGAACAACAACCCCACCCAGTCGAAAGGGAGGATGTAACGAGAGAACACGAGAACGACGGCCACGGTCGCGCCCATCGCGACGTACGCATTCTTGATTTTGGGAGCGACAAAGTAGACGAGCGTCGAGAGCGCGTACATTCCCAAAACGAAGTAGGGATCCGACAGGTAGAGCGCGAGCCCCGTCCCCACGAGTACGTTGAACCCGTCGCGATGCTTTGGCCAGTATCGAGAGACGACGATGACGAGCCCGCAACACGCAAGGAACGCAGCCAACGTCCCGCATCCGGGACGGCCGACCGTGAACATGCGGAACGCCGCAGTTCTCGCGGCTCTCGTCTCGGGGAGCGAGGCGAGAGACAAGAGGACCGCGCTGACCATCGCGAACGCGACGAGTGGCGACGGGACGCGCATGTTCGGGAAGAGCGCCTGCTTCTCGATCGTGCCGGTGCTCATGACGCGCCCCTCTTCTTGCGCTCGTTCAGACCATCGAGGATAGAGGAATCGTCTGCGCGTAGTCCAACTTTTCAGTGCCGCTTCGCGTCATCCCCGTTCGAAACGTTCGCGGTCCTGATAGGCTCCATTTCGTGCAGTTTCTACATCCTGAGCGTGACGAATCGCTCGAGCTCTCGACGGACGATGTCTTCCTGAATCCCGGCTACTTCGATGGCACGTCGCGCCTCGATGCCGATTTGACGCCGGCCGATTTCCACGGAGGCGCTCATCCGATCGTGTCCGCCAACATGAACGCCGTCACTGGAAAGCGCATGGCGGAAACGATGGCGCGCTTCGGTGGGCTCGGAGTTCTCCCGCAAGACATGGATCTCGACACGGTTGCGCGCATCGTGGCGCACATCAAAGCGAGCGATCCCCGCTACGACACGCCGCTCTCGGTTTCTCCACGCGCGACGCTTCGCGACGTCCAAGGGATCATCCGCAAGCGCTCGCACGACCTCGTAATCGTCGTCGACGAGGCCAATCGACCTCTCGGGGTCATCACGCACTCCGATCTTCGAGACCGCGATCAATACACGCTCGCGGAGCGGCTGATGTCGCGGCGAATGATCACGCTCGAGAAGGGCGTGACGAATCGTGACGCGTTTCTGCAGATGGAAGAAGCTCGCGTAAAAGCGGCAGCCGTTCTCGACGACGAGGGAAGACTCGTTGGGACGCTCACTCGCGAAGACGCGGTCCGGCTCGAGCTCTTGCGACCCTCGATCGGTGACGACGGCAAATTGATGGTTGCGGCGGCGGTCGGCATTTCTCTGCACGCTCCGGAGACGGCCGCGAAGCTTCTCGAGATCGGCGTTTCGGCGCTCGTTCTCGACACGGCACATGGCCACCAGCGCCGCATGCTGGAGACGATTCGCGCGGTTCGCGCGCTCACGAACGTGAAGGTCCCGATCGTCGCTGGCAATGTTTGCACTGCCGAAGGCACGCGCGCGATCATCGAAGCAGGAGCCGACATCGTGAAGGTGAACGTCGGCCCAGGAGCGATGTGCACGACTCGAATGCAGACCGGCGCGGGTCGCCCCACGTTCACTTCGGTGCTCGTTTCTGCGCGCGAAGCCCACGCGCATGGAAAGCACATCTGGGCAGACGGCGGCGTGCGGCATCCGCGCGATGTCGCGCTTTACCTCGCAGCGGGCGCCTCACGCGTCATGATCGGCACCGCTCTCTCGGGGACCTACGAAAGCCCGGGCGACGTGAAAGAAGACAAGGACGGCCTTCTCTACAAAGAGAACTACGGCATGGCGAGCGGACGCGCCGTTTCGGACCGCACGAACGATCTCGATCGTTTCGAGAGCGCCAAAAAAGGTTTCTTCAAAGAAGGCATCTCGACCTCTCGCGTTTACATGCGCGAGGGTCAGGAGAGTGTCGGCGCGATTTTGGGAGACATGATCGCCGGAGTACAATCCGCATTCACGTACGCCGGCGCTCGAACGTGCGCCGAGTTCCACGACAAGGCAGTCATCGGCACTCAAAGCCCCGCTGGCTACACGGAAGGCACTCCCCACGGAAAGGTGCGACGATAGGTCGTCGAGCGCGATGGATACCGCACGGAAGAAAATCTTGTTCGTGGTCTTCTCCGATTCGGGTCAGCTCAACCCGATGCTCGCGATCGCGCAAGAAGCCGAGCGCCGCGGGCACGAGACCGCGATTTTCAGCGCGCAACAGTCCGTACGTGAACGCGTAGAGCGCGCGGGACTACGGGCCATTTGTGGGGACGCCGCGCGACCTGCGCCCACTGAAGAAGTCTCCGATGTTCCCGCGAGCATTCTCTTCCGCCGTCGAATGGAGAAACCTGCGTGGCTCAAGCGGTGGCTTCAGCAGGTGGTCGTGGACGGCGTGCCGCAGTATCTCGACGCGCTTCTCGCCTTCATCGATGGTTTTTCACCAGATGTAATCTGCATCAATGCGATGGCGTATGGCGGTGCAATCGCGGCCTCGCTGAGGAAGATTCCGTGGGCAGCGGTTCCGACCCAACTCAATGTGGTGGCGCCGCACGGCTGGGAGTCCGACTGGACGCGCGCGTTCGCGAAGGTCGACGCCGCGCGCGCGAAACTCGGAGAGCAGCACGGCGTTGCGCTCACCTTCGACGAGAGTGACGTGGTGTCTCCTTACTTGAACACGGCGTTCACGGTCGACGAGCTCACGCCTCGAGCAGAGAACGGAAACACGCGTTCACATTTCGTCGGCGCGTCCATCGCCGGCGGGTCCCGTGGCGTCGACACGGACTTTCCGTGGAGCTCGCTCCGTCAGGACGTTCCCCTCGTCTACGTCTCGTTCGGAACGATCAATTCGCCCGAACTGGAGACGCTCGATCTGATTCTCGGAGCACTCGACCCGGACGAAGCTCAGTTGGTGGTGGCGATGAAAGACGTGCTCGACGTGAACCATCCGCTCCCGAGCAACGTACTCGCGGTGAAGTTCGCGCCACAGGTCGCACTTTTGAAACGCGCACGCGCAATGGTCTCTCACGGAGGATTGAACTCGATTCTCGAAGGCTTCTCCCAAGGTGTGCCCTCGCTCGTCATTCCCATGGTCTACGATCAGCCTTTGAATGCTGAGCTCGTACGTCGGGCGGGCGCTGGGCTGTTGCTCGGTCTCGGCGAGGTGACGCGCGAGTCGGTTCGAGAACGTCTCCTCGCGCTGATCCAGAAGGGGTCGTCGTACTCCGCCCGCGCGTCGGAGCTCGGCTTGACGTTTGCAAAGAAGGACGGAGCTTCTGAAATCGCGCAGCTGCTCGAGAAGCTCGCGGAGACCCAAGCCCCAGTTCTCCCGAAGATTGCCTGAGCCCGTCGATTTCGAACCACGAGTGCTCCAACGCATCTTTTCGCGTTGAACGAAGACGTCTAGTCTAGAGTCATGGATTTTTCTGCGAAGGTCGTCGATGCCGCGCGCGAACTCAATCTTCTCGATTCGAGCAACGAGCTGAAGAAGCTCACGTCGGTCCAAATCATCGACTTCGTCGTGAAGCTCGAAGAGGTCTCCAGCATGGATATCCCGACGACGTTGATGCGGACGGACGTCTTCGAAAGCGTCGAAACCGTCTCTCAGATGTTGAGCGAGCTCGCCGAAGATCAAGCCTAGACCGCAGACGTCTCGCGAGCTTTCGATGTCCTCTCCAGCAGATCTTCTAGCGAGCGTACGCCGCGTGGCCGTCCTCGGAATCAAGACCGAGGCGCAAGCGGATCAGCCAGCGTTCTATGTGCCGCAATACTTGCAACGAGCCGGACTCGAAGTCGTTCCCGTTCCCGTCTACTACCCCGACGCGACGGAAATTCTCGGCGCGCGCGTCTACCGAAAGCTCGTCGAGATCCCCGGCGAGATCGATCTCGTCGACGTGTTCCGGCGTCCCTCCGATCTCGAAGCGCACGAGGCCGACATCCTGGCGAAGAAGCCGCGGATCGTTTGGTTTCAGTCGGGCATTCGGCACGAGGGCTTGGCCAAACGCCTCGAGGCAGCAGGCATCACTGTCGTTCAGGATCGCTGCTTGATGGTCGAGCACCGAGCCTATGCATCGCGCTGACACGAGCAGCTTTTCTTTTTCGCTTCTCTTCGTACATCGTCGCGTCGGCACGCACGAGTAGTGCTTCGATCGAGACGGCTTGCTTCGGATCGAAGGCCGTTCCGCCGATGCTCGCCGAGAGAAGAAATGGGCGCTCGGGCGTAGCCGAGCGCGATTGCATCTTTCTCGTGACGCGCGATGCGAGAAGATCCATCTTGGAGACATCCGACTCGGGAAGCAGTGCCACGAACTCGTCTCCTCCGAGTCGCGCGACGATGTCTGACGCGCGAAACGCCGACCGCAAAATTTCGGCCGTCTCTTGAAGCGCGCGGTCACCCACCTCATGCCCGAGCTCGTCGTTGATGAGTTTCATGCCGTTGAGGTCGACGAAGAACAAAAGTGCGGGCCGATTGTTGCGCTCGGCGAGCTTCAAGTGTTGTCGCGAAAGCTCCATGAAACCGCGGCGGTTGTAGAGTCCCGTCAACTCGTCGCGAA
>JAHFDV010000350.1:2830-6522 GCA_023248815.1 Myxococcales bacterium | reverse complement strand
CGCCGCCGCACCGACATAACCCGCGACGATTTCGAAAGAGTCGATGGGCGCCGAAAGCACCTCGTAGATCGTTCCGGAGAAGCGCGGCATGTAGATGCCAAAAGAGGCATTCGAGATGCTCTCGGTGAGGATCGAAAGCATCGTGAGGCCGGGCACCAAAAATGCCGCGTAGTGCACGCCGCCAATCTCGTTCATGCGCGAGCCAATCGCCGAGCCGAAGACGACGAAGTAAAGCGACGTCGAAATGACGGGCGAAAGGATGCTCTGAAAGAGCGTGCGGAAGGTCCGCTGCATCTCGAAGAGATAGATCGCGCGGATGGCGTGGAAGTTCATGCGTCTCCTTTCACGAGATTCACGAAGATGTCCTCGAGAGAGCTCTCTTCCGTTTTCAAGTCTTTGAAACGTACGCCGGCGTCGTCGAGCTGACGCAAAAGCCGCGCGACGTGGGCCTTGTCGCCATGCGCGTCGAACGTGAACGTGAGACGGAGTCCATCCGGGGACCGCTCGAGTGCGTAGTTGGCGAGAGCCTCGGGAATGGCGTCGAGAGGCGATTCGAGCTCGAGGATGAGCTGCTTTTTTCCGAGCTTGGACATGAGCGCCGCTTTTTCTTCGACGAGAATGATCTCGCCTTTGCGGATGATCCCGATGCGATCGGCCATCTGCTCGGCTTCCTCGATGTAGTGCGTCGTCAAAATGATCGTGACGCCCGTCTTTCTGAGCTCGCGAACCATCGCCCACATGTCACGCCGCAGCGTGACGTCGACTCCTGCCGTGGGCTCGTCGAGAAATAGAATGAGGGGCTCGTGCGATAGCGCTTTGGCGATGAGCACGCGCCTCTTCATGCCCCCCGAAAGGGTCATGATCTTGTCGTTGCGCTTGTCCCAAAGCGAGAGCGAGCGCAGCACTTTCTCGATGTGAGCCGGGTTTCGCGGCTTCCCAAAAAGGCCTCGGCTGAAGGTGACGGTCGCGAACACCGTCTCGAACATGTCCGTCGAGAGCTCCTGCGGGACGAGCCCGATCTTCGCGCGTGCAGCACGAAAATCTTTCACGACATCGTGACCTTCGGCGAGCACCGTGCCTTCGGTCGGATTGACGATGCCGCAGATGATGTTGATGAGCGTCGTCTTTCCGGCACCATTCGGCCCGAGCAACGCGAAGATCTCGCCCTGTCGGATGTCGAGGTTGACGTCCCGGAGCGCACTGAAGCCCGACTTGTATGTCTTGCTGAGATGCTGGACAGAAATGATGGGAGAAGCGCTCATCTGCGCAGGAGACCCTAGTGAATCGGCCTCGATTTGGCACGCGACATCTCGTCTCATTGAGCGCCGCCTTTTGCTACGCTCTCCACATGTGTCTCATCTGCGTCGACTTTCAGCGAGGTGTTCTCAAGGTGTCCGAAGCGAAGCGCGCGCTCTTCGAGATGCGAGCGGCCCTCGATCCGGAACACATCCAAGAGGTCGAAGATGTCATCGCTGCAGGCGAAGCGAACGAGGGCGCAACCACGACGCCGGTCAACGTCGAGTCTCGCGTTCCTTTGACGGCACAGTCCGGTGGAGGCACGGCGGTTCCTTCTCTGTCGCCTTCTCCTTCGAAGACGACACCGTGACGTTTCACGCGACCGTTTTGACCTCGTCGAACATGTAGAGCAAGAGAAGGTCGTAGACGATCTTGAGCACGCCCGCGGCGATGAGCGGATAGCCGAAGGTCGTCTGATCGAGCATCCAACCCGCGACGAAGGGCGAGAGCGCAGCCGCGAGACTCCGCGGAACGTTCGTGACGCTCGCCGCCGCCGCTCGCTCGCCCTCCGTGACGACACTCATCACGAAAGCATTGCGCACTGGTACGTCCATGCTCGCGAGCGCGCTACGGGCGAGTAGACACGCAACGGCGAGAGTGGCGTTGGGCATGAAGGCTGCGCCGATCAAGAAAAACTGCGCGGGGAGATGCGTGAACACCATCGTCCGCACAGGACCGATGCGCCGCTCGAGTCGCACCGCGACGAATCCGGAAGCCGCCGCGAGAATCCCCGTCATCGAGAGCACCATCCCCGCGTGCGTCAGCGTGAAATCGAAGCGGCGGAAGAGCCACAAAGCGAGCAGCGATTGCGCGGCGAAGCCCCCCGCAAACGAGTCGAGACCGAAGAGCGCCGCAAGCCGCGTCACGATGAGCCGCGAAGGGCCGAGCGGCCGCGGAGGCACGGAGCTGCGTGGTTCGATCGCCGGCGAGAGGCGAGAGTAGAGATAGAGAATGAGCACGCCCACGAGCGCATAGGTCGCGAAGCTCACACGCAGTGAGATGCCGAGTTTGTCGGGAATGGCGGCGGCAAGAAGCCCGGCTGCAGCGCATGCCGTGCCGACGAAGGTGTATCGCGCGAAGAGGGGGCCGCGCTGCGCAAGGCTCACTGCGTTGGGAAGTAGGGATTGCTCGATCGGCTGAACGACGCTGACGTCGCCGCTCGTCGGATTGATCGTTCCGATGATTCCAATCGCGAGGATGAACGGGAAAGAGCTCGCGAGCGTGAAGGCGATGCCCGTTGCGATCATCAAGACCGCGCCGGCGAGGAGCAGGGTGCGCCGCGCGACGTGAGACGCTCTCACGCCCACGTAGAGTGTCATCGCCGCCGAGCCGAGGAGCATTCCCGTGACGATGAAGCCGATGCGCGTCGCGTCGTTGTGAAGCGCCGCGAGATGCGCAGCCAACGTGACGGCGACGAGGCCGTCGATGAATCCGCGAAGGCCACGCGTCGCGATGAGAAGCCGACCATCGGCACCGAATTTCATCTGTCGGTTACCCCTATCAGCGGCCTATCGCGGGTCGCGCCTTTTCGTCACAAAAGCGTCTTCGAGAGCCAATTTCGAGCGTTTTTGCCACGCCTGCGTTCGCCCACCGATTCGGTCGTCCCGTCGCAGGTTGGAGACTTTTGACCACATCGGGGCTCGTTTGCAGCGCGAAAATATGCAGGTTTTACCGCGCGTTTTCGAGATGTTTCGAGTGCGATGGGACGAGGCTCGTGAATCACGAGGGACTTTCGGAGCGGCACCTGGTTTGCAACGAGAGGGGTGACAGGCCGCACGAAGAAAGAGGTTCCCAATGAAAGCTGCATCCACGAAACCCGTCATCTCGAATCTGCTCCGCGCGATCGCTGCGAGCGGCGCGCTTCTCGCAGGCACGGTCATCGTCGGTGGTTCCCTCGCGGGGTGCGCTGGAAGTGAAGGAAACAGGAAGCCCGCCGAAGAACCTCTGAAGTTTCAGTCGCAGCAAACGACGGGCGCCACTCTCTCTCGTGACGTGGGGATCATCGACACTCCTCCTACGGTTCCCGTGGAAACGCGCGAAGGTGAAGTCGCCAAGCCGACGACCTTGCTCCCGCTCGGCGAAGATCAGGTGCTCGAAGTGCTTCGTACGGCCAACGCCGCGGAGATCGACCAAGCGCGTCTCGCCGAAGGGCGCGCGTCCGACGCGACGGTGAAGAGGTTCGCCTCGTCGATGCTGTCCTCTCATGCCGACGCGGACCTCGCCACGGCCGATCTCGCGAAGCAACGATCCTTCGAACCCAAATCGAGCCCGACGGCGATGACGATTCAAGTCGAGACGAAGCGCGCGTCGCGCAGGCTTTCGACGAGCATGGGCGACGACTTCGATCGTCGCTACATCGACGCCGAGGTCCGCCAACATGCGGCTCTCCTCGAAGC
>JAHFDV010000350.1:0-2820 GCA_023248815.1 Myxococcales bacterium | reverse complement strand
GAAGCAATCGATACGAAGCTGCTCCCAAACTCGGAATCCAAGGACGTGAGAGCGGTGCTCGAAGAATCGCGGAAGCTCGCAGCGAAGCACCTCGCGGAAGCGCGCGAGCTGCAGCGCTCTTTCGTCGCTCGTTGAATGGGATTGATCCCGGTAGTACAACGCTCGCCATGAGCGCCACCGCCAAGGGAACCTTCACCGTCAAGCTTGCACCGCAACCGCACGTCGATGGCGTGGGAGATGCCGCCATCGGTCGACTCTCGATCGACAAGTCCTTCGAGGGTGACCTCGTTGCGACGAGTCTCGGTCAGATGATCGCGTTTCGGAGCAGCGTGGAAGGCTCGGCCAATTACTCGGCGATCGAAAAGGTGTCGGGGGCGCTCGCAGGAAGAAAGGGCACGTTCGTCCTCCAGCACACGGGCGTGATGAATCGCGGAGCCGCTTCGTTGCTCATCACCGTAGCCCCTGACTCCGGGACCGACGCCCTCGTGGGGCTCACGGGAAAGATGAACATCACGATCGTCGAGAAGCAGCACTCCTACGAGTTCGAATACGAGCTCCCGGACGTGTGACGGTCGCGATATTACTTTTTTTGCGAAGAGGCCGGCGGCGGCTGCCGCGTCGGAAGCAGGGTCGGTACGCCAGCGTCGGGGGCCAAGCTCGAGAGCTTGATGAGGATGCGCACTTTCCCTGAGTCGACGATGAGGGATTCGCGAATGGGGAACGGCGAGGGAGGCGTGATTGCCGTCACGCGCTTGTCGCGATAGGCCGAGACGTGGTCCGTCTTTTCGAAGTGGAGCGCACCGCTCTTGTCGATGAGTACATGGGAAGGAATTCCGTAGCTCTCCGGAACTCGAAGTGTCGCGTCGCTCGACGTTCCGATCGTGATCTCGGTCTTTTCTGGAAGAATCTGTTCGGCGAGGATGCTGTTGCTCTTGGCATCCATCACCCCGACGGCAATCGCGGCGATGGAGTTCGCACTTCGTTCGGGAATGGTCGACCACTCGCGAAAGCGCGAAGGAGTAATCTCTGCGCGAGTCGACTCCGCGGTGCCCGCTTCGAAGGCTTGGGCATCGGCGCCAGCGTCGAGAGAGCTCGAGCTCGCGTCCGCGGGGATGGATAGAGGGGTCGAATCCTTCTCGCGATCTTTGCAGCCAGTCGATACGAGGAGAAGTGCGAGCCAGGCGGCGCAACGAGTCATGCGCGCATCATGCACGTAATCGCGATCAATTTCATCCGCGCGAGCCAAGGCACGTCTCTTGGGGGTCACCTTCTTTCCCAGCTAGCTCCGTGCTTTGTCCTTCCAGATTGCGCCATGCGCCTCGTGCTCCTCCGAAGAAGCAGCCTTGTAGAAGTAGCAGCTGACGGACGCGCGATGGCGTTCCGGCGGGCAGGCAAGGGGAGTCGGATGTCCGTGCCAGTGGTCGTCTCCGTGCTCGAAGACGACCAGGCGATCCAAGATGGGCGCGTACCGCACGCGATCGCTGGACGCATCGCGGCCGTGGAGCTCGAGCTCTCCGCCCCAAGCAGTGTCCCAATCGCTGCCGAGATAGTAGATGGCCGTGAGGCATCTCTCGAGGTGGCGAAAACGATCGCGATTGAAGTCCGCGTGGAGCGCGAGATGACCTCCGGCGAGTGTGATCGACGGACCGGCGCCGCGAAAATGCGGATCGGCGATGATTCCTTCGATCCCCGTCGATTCTTCCAAGAAATCGATGAACGCCATCTGCGACAGTTCGTTCAAAAAAGATCGCACGAACGGATCCACGTCGACGAATCCGGTTCGTTGGAGCTGACCGAGTCGCGCGCTTTGCTCTGCGTAATCTCGACGCAACCATCCTGGGTCGTCCGGCTTGGGAAACTTTTCGGCAAGCGCGCGTGCTTTGACTTCGCCGAGAAAAGAGTCGAGGACGAAGTGCGGGAACGGGCGCGCTGAGCGATACGCGGTCCGCATGCTCTTGCCGATCTTGCGAAGGGCTTCGCGATCGAAGAACAAAGGACTCGCGCGATCAGTTGCGGCAGAGCTCATACGCACATCACCGTATCATTTGCGCGCGTGGTGATTTGCAACGCACGTGCTAGGTTGCGAGGTTCGACCCCCCACAAGGAGGCCCCTCATGCATCGTGCACTTCGTTTCTTCATCGCATTCCCGATCATCGCTCTCGCAGCCTTTGCCTGTAGCGAAAACAAAGGTGTGGAGCTGCCCGGCGATCCCAACGAAGACCCCGCCGACGGTTCGAAGGGTGACGAAGCGAACGCGCAGACGTCCGACGCGGCCGCCGACGAGACGAGCACGGCCAACGAGACCGGGGCAGCCGACACCGGACCCACGATGGTCGGGCCCGACGGCGGCATCTCCTCGCTCATGAACTTCTTCGTCACGAGCAAGGGACGCGGCAAAGGCGGCGACCTCCGTGACAACGGCGCAGGTGCCGATGGACTCGCAGGGGCGGATGCATTCTGCAAGTCGCTGGCGGGCGCGATCGCACCGGTGCTCGGCGCCAAAAACTGGAAGGCCTACCTCAGCACCGGCGCCGTGAACGCTCGCGACCGCATTCCCAAGGGCCCTTTCTACAATGCGAAAGGTGTCCTCATCGCCGCCAACGTCTCGCAACTACACGACGAAGGCGGACTCGTGAACGCGATGAGCTTGGTCAACAGTCTCGACGAGGGCGGCAACCAAGTTCCCGCGGTCGGAACCGTGATGCACGACGTCATGACGGGCACGATTGCGAACGGCAAGGCAGCCGCCGACCACTGCAACAACTGGACGAGCAGCGGCACCGGATTCAAAACGCAGGTCGGGCACAGCAACCGTGACG
>JAHFDV010000349.1 GCA_023248815.1 Myxococcales bacterium | reverse complement strand
ATGAAGCCTCCGCGTGCATTCGCGAGGCCCTTACGCCAGCCCGCGAGATCGGCCCACGTCCGCTTCGGAGGCGCCTTGGCTTCGACGGCAGGTGCCGCAGGAGAACGCTTCGCTTCGATCGGCGCTCCCGTTCCGAGATCGACGGATTTCGGTGTGGGAACCTCGACGGCGTGGGGCGTGCTCGCATCGCTGCGCGGCGCAGGAGGAATTGCCACCGCGTCGCCCGTTTCTTTCGGACGTACTTTTGCGGCCCCCTCGGAAAGGCTTTTTTCGACTTCTTGCGTCGGCAGTTTCTTCGCGGGCGCCACGAGGCGCATGACGATGAAAATCACGACGGCGGCGGCGACGGCGATGGCGGCAATCAGAGCGGGCGACATTCGGGCTGACCTCGGGGCGTACTTCTACTTGGGTCGCCGGCCTGTGGGAAGGGAGTTGGGCGACGCGCCCCGTACCCTCTCCTAAAGAAATCCGCGTCGCGTATGGTTCAGGTCTTTTTCCGTGACGTCTCGAGGAGGGTCTTCGTTCGTCTCCCGGCCTTCCTCCTGCGCTTGCGCCGACTCGATGGCCGCGTTCGCGAAGGCAGGCTCCATCTCCACCGGACTCAACATGACTTCTGTTTGTCCACCGGGCCGCTCGATCGAGGGCTTCATCTGTTCGAGCGAATTTTCAACGAGTGCGTCGACTTCGACGTCCGAATACGCCGCTCGTTCCAGAGAATGCGCCCACGCGCGCGTGTTGCTCGCCGAGGTGACGTTCGCGACGTGTCCTGGAGTCGGTTCGGGGCGGGCATCGTACGGTGGCCCTGCCGACCGCGCCCAGATGACGAGCTGCTCGAGAATAGCGCGCTTGCGCGAAGCGAGGGAGATCTCGAGGCTACCGGGACCCGCGACGGATTTGCGGAGGATGCGGTGATACGGCGCCTCCGCGGAGACTTGGAGATCTTTGCCCGAGACGTCCGGCAAGTCGAACTTTCCTTCGCCGTCGGTCGTCGTCGAGGCCACGACTTCCATAGCGGCGAAGCGCTTTTTCTCGAGCCAAACACGAGCGCCCGCAATCGGATAGCGCTCGTGTAGGTCGACGACGCGACCCGAAAATCCACTTGCAAGCGTCTCCACTACGGAGACGCTCGGCTCGTTTCTGTATCGCGCGGGACCTGCGTTCGTCGCGAGATCGCGCGGCTTCGCTCGTTTGGGTCTCCGAAAGAGAACGAACGCGACGACGACGACGGGAATGAAAAGAAAGAGCGATCGCGAAGAGGTGCCGGACTTGATCTTTGCGACCGTGCTGATCGCGGAGTCGCCCTCGACCCATCGGTTGGGCGGCAAGAATCGAATGGCGATGGTCGCGTCCTCGTGTGCGGGCTCGAAGGAGGCGGCGATGGACGCCCTCCCGTCGTGAAGCGGGAAGACGCGCTCTGGCACGTCATCGATGAAGAGCTCGACCTCGCCCTGCGGAAGGAAGGTGCCGCTCTTCTCTGCGATCACTTCGAGCGTGAAGCGGTCGGGATCGATCCCTTTTTTCAGACGCCCTTCTTCGCCATCTGCAAATCGTAGGGAGACGCGTGCGCGTTTCTCGAGAACGCGCGACACCTTTTCCTGCGCGAGCTCGTCATTCCCGAGAAACTTTACGGAGAGCTCGGCGTTCCCCGGAGTCGTGAGCTTTTCGCCGAGCGCGACGACGAGCTCGCCGCTGTCGTCGGTCGTCCCAGTTGCCAGCGGACTTCCGTCGAGCGTGACGACGAGGGGAAGGTGAGTCGCAGCTCCTCCATCTTCGGTCTCCGCACGTACGACGAACTCTGCGCTCTTGCCGAGATAGACAGCGACGGGAAGTTTCAAGAACGTCAGGACCACCGCGCCCTTCGTGGGCTCGAGGAAAATCTCGATCGGCTTCGCTTCGTAAAGCGTGCCGTTCACGCTCGCCGACACGAGAGCCGACACGCGTCCCTGACCGAGTCCGAATACATCTGCGCAAAATGCGCCGCGATCGTCGCTCTCGAGCGCCCCGCCGCAGGGCTGAACGTGCGCCTCGGAAGCAACGACCTCCAGCGCGATCTTCGAGTGTGCGATAGGCGATCCGTTGTCGTCGAGCAGGGTCCCCTGCACGCGAATGTGATCTCCCTGGCGCCGCGTGTGCGCTTCGAGGGCGGCGCTTCCGCGAACGCGCACCTGGGTCTGTCCGTGCGCCGATGTCCCGCTCAGTTCGACAAGCGCGAAAACTCCTACACAGACGACGGTCGACGCAAATCGCGTCTTCTTCATTCGCGTGAACAAGCGCGCACTCATCTGCGTCCAACCATGCGAGGAGGACACATGTTCCGGCGCGGTGATAGCCATTCGACGACTCTCCGCACAGACATGTTCGACCATGATACCATGCTGACAGCGATGAGCGTTGGAGAGCGGACTCACGTGCAGTGGATCAACCGGGGGCTCAAAGGATGCGCGCTTCTGCTCGTCGTGGTCGCGGCGGTTTTCGCGCCCAAGATTGCGTTTGCGCAGTCGAAAACGGAGCTCCTTGCGCAGCGACTCGAGTTTCCTCCGCGCGATGGTCGCGCAGACGACTTCCGCGTGCGCACGAACGCAGCTCTTGCACTCGGCGCCTCGAACGACGACGAAGCCGTCTCCTATCTCTGCCGTGGTCTGAACGATCCGAATGAAACGGTGCGCCTTGCCGTCATCGCCGGCCTTCGCAAGCTCAACCGCGCTGCCGCGGGCAGCTGCGTGAAAGATCGCGTCCCCGTAGAAAGCTCGTCGACGGTGCGCGAACAGCTCGAACAGCTTGCGGGCGTGCTCTCCTCGGCTCCCTCGGGTTCAGAGCGCTTCGTTCCGCGAAACATCCCCGACGCGACCGTCTATGTCGCGCTCGCCAAGATCGAAAATCGGACGGGCAAGCCTGAGCTCGAGAAGGTCGTTCTCAACGCACTCCGCTCCAAGCTCGACGAGCTCAATCTCCAAATCGCGCCAGACAAAGAGACGCTCACCGAAGCGAGCTCTGTCATGAAGAAGCGCAAGCTGAAGGGCTATTACCTCTCCGTCGTTCTCGATCCGATGAACTACGACACGAGCGGCCTTCGCGCGAAGGTGAATGTCGCCGTGGCGACGTATCCGGGGAAAGACATCCGCGGAAGCTTTTCGCCCAGCGCGAGCTTGCCCGGCGTCGCGACTCCCAGCACTCGCTCGGAGAGCATGTTGCTCGAAGCTCTATCTGCAAACGTGGCGCAGAAGTTCGCCGAGAATTTCAAATGAACCAACAGAACCAGATAGAATCGAGCGCGGAGACCATATCGTTCGGTTTCGCTCCGCCTTCATCAATTTCTTATCGAAACGATCGAACGAGCGGCGAGAGGAGCAGCACCGATGGCTGAAATGACGGCGGCAGCGCCAAAGACCGGCAGGCATCAGCGTAGCGTCAAAAACTACCTGATCGATTCGCGCTTTCAGCTCAAGTACACGAGCTACATCGTCGGGCTGACACTCGTCATCAGCGGGGCGCTCGGAGCATTCCTTTTCCGTTCGAGCGACAACGTCGTCGGACAGAGCAAGCTTGCCGTTTCAGAAAGTCAGCGCGCCGTCGACGAAAGCAAAAAGCTTTCAGAGGTCGTCGGTATGAACATCCGCGAACAGTACGCAGGAGAGCCGGCGCTCGCTTCGCAGTTCAAAAAAGACGCCGAAGAGGCGGATCGAAAGTACATCGAGCGCGGTCGTGCACTGCAGCAGCAGCACGCTGAGCTCGAACATCGTCAGATGACGATGCGCGTCACGCTGATCGGAACGCTCGCGCTCCTCGTCATTCTCATCGGAATGCTCGGGATCTACTTCACGCACAAGGTCGCGGGCCCGATCTTCAAAATGAAGCAGCTTCTGCGTCAAGCTGGCGAGGGTCAGCTCAATTTCTCGCACCGTCTGCGAAAAGGCGACGAGCTGAAGGAGTTCTTCGAAGTCTTTCTGGAGATGGTCGCCAAGATGCGCTCCCGTCAAGCGCGAGAGGTCGAGCTCCTCGAAAGCATTCTTTCGCAGCTCGACGGCAACAACGCCGACGGTGCGAAGCAGCGCGTGACGGCGCTGCTCGAAGAGATGCGAAAAGCACGCGACGCGTGATCGTCTCGGCGTAACCCCGAGAAGAAAGAGAGCCTCAACCGAGGCTCTTTTTCGTTTTGTGTCACCCGGTGATCGCGCCGGCGATGATCTCGACCTCGAAGGCTCCGTCGTCTCCGCTCACCACACTGGCGATGTCGATGCGAAAGCGCTCCAGCGTGCGATCGCGCGCAACGCGCTGCCACAGTCGATTGGCGGCTCCGAGGATGCGCTTGCGCTTCTTCGGGGAGATGCTCGCGAGCGGGCTCTCGTACGCCGTGTGGCCGCGGTAGCGTACTTCCACGAGGACGAGCAGAGCGCCGCTTCGCACGACGAGATCAATCTCGTGGCCGCCGATCTTCAGATTGCGCGCTTCGACGCGAAAGCCCCTCGCACGATAGTGCTGAGCGGCCATCTCCTCCGCGATCGTTCCTGCGACGTGGCGCTCCACAAAAGCACTTCGACCGCGATGCGGTCGAAGTTGCGCGTTGGCGCCAAAGGGACTGAGCGCCGAAGAGGCTCAGCGCCGTCGGGGAGGGGAGTGCTTACTGAGCGGCGAGTTGCGTCTCACCGCAGCGTGCCACGGATGCCGGATCCGCCGGGTTGCACTCATTGGCGGAGCCGCAGTCGGCGGGCTTGAACTCGGTGCCGCGACGGATGCAGTAGGCGCCGGCGAGTTGCGTGCTCGCGCCTTCGATCGGGCGGATGAGCTGCGAGCACGTGAAGCTGTCTGGGCATTCGCAGTAGTTCGCGCCGTCGTCCGTGCGGCCTTCAGCGTTGGCGCAGCGGCAGGAGCAGTAGACCGCGTTGTTCGGGAGGCGGCCCTGGCAGTTCGCTCGAACCTCCGCGCCCGCCGTGTCGCCGTCGATACCGGTGACCTTGCCGTCGCCACCAGGAATCGCGCAGGGTTCCACCGTGCGGCCGTCGCTCGTCGAGCCCGTGCGCGCTTCCCCGTTGGCGCTTTGGCCGTAGGGGCAGGTCACGCGACCTTGGAAGCGATTCACGAGGCAGAGGCGCGTCTGGCACTGGAAGCTCTTCGACTCGACGTTCACTTCGGCCGAGTTGAAGCCCGTAAACTCAGGATTGTATTCCTGTTCCGGGACGCAAGGATCGCCGACACCCGCATCGGTGCAGCCTTGCGCGATGACCAAACAGAGTCCCGCTAGAAACGATAGAGAGATAGCGGCTTTACCGACGCGAAGACGTTCGATCATGGCGCTCCTAATTGCCTGTGGTTACGCGCGTCGTCAAGAGCGTTCTCGCGACGTTACGTTTACATATGCGAGTCTGAGCCTCGCTACTACGGTTAATGTCCGCGCGCAGTTTTTCCGTGCCGCGATTTTGGCTGCACGGATTTTTCGGGCGCGGACATTGAAGTGCAGGCCCGCGTGCCCCTTTCTGATTTCGCCTTGACAATCATGAAAGTTGGCTCGTACGATGCCGCCCGCCTCGGACTGTATCAGGCGAAAATAATTCGGTTTTTCGAAGTAGCCGCAAATTGCAGCGGTGGACAAGAAAAACGCGAATGAGCTGTGCGACCCAAGTTCTTTCTTCTTCCTTCATCTCATTCCTATCCACGACTCTCACTCGGCGACGCGAGGACTCATGAAGCGACCCATCATTCGCGCTCTTCTTCTCGGTATGGCTCTCACCACGGCGGCAGCTCCGTCGTTCGCGCAGAAGCGCGGTAAGGGCGGCAAAGGCGGAAAGACGCCGACGCAGCAGCAACAGCCAACGGGCGATGGTCAGGTCGACCTCGACGACGGGCCGAAGACCGCGCCGGCAAAGGGCGCAGCTAGCAACGATCTCACGCCGCAAGCCGGTCAGATGACCGAACAGATGGCGCAAGCGAAGCGCCTCTTCGACGCTGAAAAGCACGTCGATGCGGCTCTCCTTCTCGACAAGGTTCGCAAGGGCGAAACCGGCGACGACGAAGGCAACAAGCAGACGGCGCAGTACCAGCTCGCGATCACGCTCTACAAACTGAAGCTCTATCAAGCCTCGTACGCAATCTTCAGCGAGATCGCCGAGAAGCCGAGCCACCTCAAGTTCAACGAAACGTTGCTCTGGCTCGCGAAGCTCGCGACCGACCTTCCGGAGCCCGCCGACATTGTCGAGCGCGTCGGTAAGTACAGCGACGCCGCGATCGAGAAGTTCAACAACGAGAAGCAGCGCGATCTCTACTGGCAGCTCAACTACCTGCTCGGTCGCTACAAGTATCGTCAGCGCCAATACGAAGACGCGCTTCGCCTCTTCGGCAAGGTCGATCGCCAGTCGAAGTACTACGTCCAAGGACAGTTCTTCTCGGGCATCTCGAACGTGCAGCTTCGTCGCTCCGTTCCCGCGGTTCAGTCCTTCCAGAAGATCGTCGGCGCCATCGAAGAAGGCGTCGAAGGTCTCGAAGACGAATCTCGTATGCGCGACCTCGCGTTCCTGTCGCAGGCACGCACGTACTACTCGGCGT
>JAHFDV010000348.1 GCA_023248815.1 Myxococcales bacterium | reverse complement strand
CTTCGAGAGCGGCGTCGCTTACTTGAAGCCGATGATCCTCCGCGACATCGCCGACGTCATCGGCATGCACGAGTCGACGATCAGCCGCGTCACCACGAACAAGTACGTCCACACGCCGCAAGGCCTCTTCGAGCTGAAGTACTTCTTCAACTCGTCGATCAAGCGCGCCACCGAAGACGACATCGCGTCGGAGAGCGTCAAGCAGGCGATCCGCAAAATGATCGACGCCGAGGACAAGCAGAATCCCCTCTCGGACCAGGCAATCGTCGAGCTTCTCGATAAAAATGAAGGCGTACAGATCGCGCGAAGGACTGTCGCCAAGTACCGAGAAATGCTCGGCATTCTCGCGTCCAGCAAACGCAAAAAGCACTTCTGATTCGGTTGGGTGAAGGTGGAGCTTGCTCCCTTCTCCTTAACCTATGAACATCAGAGCCTTACGTCGAAGATGTGGTCCGTTTTGATCCGCAGGTTGGGATCGTTCTCGAACAAGGAGGCAGCCAGTGAATATCGCGTTTACTTTTCGCCAGATGGAAGCGACCGACGCAGTGAGGGCTTACACGACCGACAAGATCGACAAGCTTCAGAAGTTCGTTCGCAATCCGATTCGCGGCGAGGTGAAGATCAGCAGTGAGAAGCGCGCCAACACCGCTGAAATCGATATTCACGCAGGCCCTCAGCATTTCCACGCACACGACACGCAAGAAGACATGTACGCGTCGATCGACAGCGTCATCGACAAGCTCGAGCGTCAAATGCGCACGCAACATGAAGCGCGCATCAAGAAGGGCGGCGACCGCGCTTCCGACCACTTGCTCCCGGACGCAGGCGACGAGTGACGCAGATCATCGTGGTCAGCGGGTTGTCTGGCGCCGGGAAGTCCACGGCGCTTCACACTCTCGAAGACCTCGGTTTTTTCTGCATCGACAACCTACCGACCGTTCTTGCCGCCGAGACGGCACGCGCTTGTGAATCAGGCGGAATAGAGCGCATCGCGCTCGGCATCGACGTACGCGTCGGTGCCTTTCTCGGCTCGTTCGGTGAGATGCTCGAAGCGTTGCGCGCGGATCCATCGCGCACGATCTCGGTGCTCTTTCTCGATGCCGCCGACGAGGCGATTCTTCGTCGCTTCAGCGAGACGCGCCGCCCTCACCCGCTCAACATGATCGAGGGAACGAGCGCGCTCGCATTGCTCGACGGCATTCGCATGGAGCGCGAACGTCTCGCATCGCTCCGCGGTCGCGCCGACATCGTGCTCGATACGACACGGAGCTCGGTGCACGAGCTCAGGCGCCAAGTGATCGATCGTTTGGGACCCGCCTCGGGCACTGCGCCGCGCATGCAGACGCGCATCCTGTCGTTCGGATTCAAGTACGGTCCCCCAGTCGACGCAGACATCATTCTCGACGTGCGTTTCATCGAGAATCCGTATTTCGTCCCTAATTTGAAGGCGCTTCCCGGAACGGACCGCCAGGTCGCGGACTTCGTGCTCAATCGCGACGACACCAAAGAGTTCCTCGACAAAGCGGAAGCACTGCTCGGGTTCACCCTTCCCCGCTACGAGAAGGAAGGAAAAAGCTACCTCACCATCGGCATCGGGTGCACGGGCGGCCGCCATCGCTCCGTCGCGATCTCCGAAGAGCTCGGACGACGCCTCGGCAAGCTCGGCCATGTGACAGTTGCGCACCGAGACCTTGCCAACGACGTGTCACGCAACACGGGGCGCTTCTCGCAAACCGAGTTGAGGGGCCTCGCAGTGCCTTCGTTGCCGCCTCCAAAGAAGTGATTCGCGCGAGCGATCGCGTCAGTTTCGGAGAGTTAGGATCTCTTTTCGAAAGCGGCCTTTGAGGAATTAGAGCTCGTGGGAATAAAAGCTCACGAGCACGCCGTCTTCGTTGCGATCACATAGATCCTCGTCTAGGGTCCGCGCCCGTGACACTAGGTCGACGTTGGCGACACGTAGCGTGGGCAGTGTGCGCGCTCGCGCTGTTCACCTTGCTCTCACCGGGCTGCACGAGCACGACACCGGGCGGTCCCATCTCGTCGGCATGTCCGCCGGGAACGACATGCCAAACGAAGCTGACGATCTTCCACACGTCGGACATTCACTCGCGACTCTTGCCGTTCGATCAATTGATCACGCAGATCGACGCGGGTCTCGGCCTCGGCAATGTCGGCGAAGTTCGTAACATCGGCGGCGTCTCTCGCCTCGCCTACGTGCTCGGCCGTGAACGCGCTCGAGCAGGTCGCTCACTCCACCTCGACTCCGGCGACTGTTTTCAAGGCGCGCCGATCTTCAACTTCTTCGCCGGCGAACCGGAAGTGCGCGCGCAGAGCCTTCTCGGCTCCGATGCCGTTGCGCTCGGCAATCACGAGTTCGACCGCGGCGCGCTCAACATCACGCAGCAGTTCAATCGCTGGGCGAACTTCCCGCTATTGGCTGCAAACTACAACTTCGACGATCCCTCGCTCCCCGCGAGCCCCAAGCTCGGAACCGTCGCGCGTCCCTTCACGGTGCTCAACGCGGATGGTCTCAAGGTCGCCGTCATCGGCATGGGCAACCTCTCCAGCTTGACGAGCATCTTCGATCAGCCGAACCGCTCGGGCATTCAGCCGCTCAACACCGTCGAGACGGCGCAGTTCTACATCGACCTCCTCCGTCCCTACGTCGACGTCGTCATCCTGCTCACGCATCTCGGCTTGGATGTCGACGAGCGCATGATCCGCGGAACGACCGGCGCCGACATCGTCCTCGGCGGGCACAATCACATCGTTCTGAATCCGCCGCAGATCGTGCGCGACTGCTCCGCCGATCCGTCGAACCCCGGCTACGTGTGGACCGTCGATCCGAACAAGAAGATCACGCCTGGCCAAGCGAGTGAAGGTAGCTCTCACGACGACTTCTACTTCCAGCGTCCGTGCGTTCCGCGCAACGTCGTCCTCGCGCACTCGGGCGCCTTCGCGAAGTATCTCGGTCGCCTCGATCTCCAGCTCTCGAACGATCCTGCGCTCGTGTCTCCCACGGGCAACGCGGACGACTACGACAGCGTGAACGGCTTCGAGGTCCTTTCGAGCGAGTACATCGCGCTCCCGATGAACGACACGACGCCGACCGATCCGATCATGGAGCGCATGCTCGAGCCGTATCGTTTGCAGCTCGATGTGCTCGCAGATCTCGACACCATCGTCGGCTATGCGCCCGGCAGCGTTCGTCGCGTCGCCACGAACGGCGGCGACTCCCCTCTCGGCAACACCATCGCAACCGCGGCCTGGCTCCGTCTCGGCATTCAGACAGACTTCTCGCTCACGAACACGACGGGTATCCGTGCCGACATCAATCCGGGACCGCTCACCATCGAGGCCGACTACAACGTCTTCCCGTTCGACAACTCGATCACGAAGATGCAGCTCTCGGGACTCGAGGTCCAAGAGCTCTTCGACTTCGTCGCGCGCCGCTCGGCGAACCGCGGTTGCAATGCGCAGGCTCAGATCGCCGGCGCTCGGGTGAAGCTCCACTGCTCGCGCTGCATTGGCCATGAAGGCAAGGCCTGCAAGACGAGCGAGGACTGCGAAGGTCAGACGTGCAATCTCGACACCGGAAAGTGTCGTCTCGATGCGTGCGCCGAAGAAGTCTACATCGGCAACCTTCAAGACAAGTCGTGCACGCTTCAGGGCGACCCTGGTGACGCGGAGTGTGCGGGAGAGGGAGAGCCCGCGCATTCGGGTCAGTGTCCGCCACACGCGGATGGCCAGACCGTTCGCTGTCTGTCGCGCGTGAATCCGACGAATCTCTACGAGCTCGCAACCAGCAACTACCTCGCCGGTGGTGGCTCGGGCTATCGCGTCCTTCAGCGAAACACGACTCAGTTCGACACGAGAGTCCAGCAGCGCGACGCTCTCATCGACTACATCCGCCAGGGTAAGCCCTGCGGGTTCTCGGACACGGTCGCCGAGGACGAGACGCGCACGAAAGGTCTGCGCGATTGCTATAAAGATGCAGACTGCACGAAGCTCGGCGGCGACTTCGTTTGCGCGGCAACCGGGAAGGTTCATCGTGACATCTCGACGAGCGCTTATTCGTGTGCGACCGGAGAAGACGACAAAACGACGAGTTGGGAGGGCACTGCGGGCCAATGCGTGCTTCGCGCCTGCCGCAACTCGCTCGCGGAGTTCGAGGAACGTCGCTGCGCTTCGGCGCCAGACCGGGCCGATTGTCAGAGCAAGTTGAACGCGTGTTCGCTCGGCGGTGAGAGCTGCAAGATTCTCGCGTGCGTCGATGTGACGCTCGGCGCAGCCACCGACAATCGCTTGGAGATGCAGCCATGAGCCCTTTCCTCAAGTACTGCGCTCCACTCGGTCTGCTTCTCCTCGGCCTCGGCTGCTCCGACGGATTCGGCACGTTGCGCGTCTCCTCGGTCCTTCGCGTGAACATCAAGACGAAGGATCTCGGATCACGTGAGCAACGCCTCCCGATCTCCGTCCTCACGCCATCCAAGTTCGACATCAGCATCGAAGCGATCGATCGCAACGGCGAGGTCGACACCAACTTCTCCGGGTACGTTCGTCTCTCGACGCAACCCGGAACGATCCAATCCTTGACCGGAGCAGGCGTCGACGGACGCAGCGTACTTCTCACGGACGGCGTCGCCGACAACCTCTCGCTCGACCTCATTGCAACCTACGGCGACACGTTCGTGTGGGCCGAGGACTCTGGTTACGAACCGGTTGCCGTGTCGGACGTTCCGTCGTGTTCCAACGGCATCGACGATGATGGCGATGGCCTCGTCGACTTTCCGGTCGATCCCGGCTGCGCATTCGCGAACGACAACTCCGAAGAATCGGGCACCTTCGCCGCGGGATCGAGCGTTCCGATCTTCTTCGCGCTTCCTCGCATCGCCGACGTTCGCGGAGTCGAGCTCGGTGGCGGATCGACCTCGTACCCGAACGAACAAGTTCGCATCGACACCGGGTACAATTCGCTGACCAACAAGTTCGGATTCCGAACCGTCGTCACGCGACTCGCGCAGGATGGTTTCTTTGCGACCGATCTCGAAGATTCGCGCGGCTACTCGAGCGTGTTCGCGTTCACGTTCAGCACGCCTCCGGATCTCCAACCGTGCGACATCCTCACCTCGCTCACGGGGACGGCGTACGACTTCTTCGGCTTCACGGAGTTGAACTTCCCCACGTGGACGATTCAACGCTGGAGCGGCAAGGACGAAGATTGTCTCGTCCCTGTACCGCAGGTGCTCGAGTCGACGAAGCTCGCTAGCGAGCAGGCCAAGCAAAGCCTCGTTTCAGGTCTCGTGCGCGTGTACACCGGCAAGTTCGAACGGCGCGACCGCTCGGGAAACGTCGTCGAGACCACCGATACGACGGTCAGCATCGGAACGCATTTCGGTCCCGAAATTCCCGCATCCGGAATCCCGGGCGACAACGCCTCCAACTGCGACATCAACGGCGACGGGCAAGTCGACTTCTACACGGAGCCCGAGAAGAGCTGTTCGTCGCAATGCGAAGCAGACGTTCAATGCACGGATTGGACGTCTTATAGCCAGCGCTCGACGTTCAATCTCATCGTTACCGACAACGCCGCAGGCGGCGCTGCACGCAAGATTCAAGTCGACGGGACCGTCTCGTCGAGCCTCCGACCACTCAGCCTCAAGGGCAAAACCATCAAGGCCTTCACGGGCGACCTTCGCTATTTCAGCGGCGGAAATCAGTACACCATCGTCGCTGGCTGTCCTGCTGACATCGTCACCGACCTGACCAAAGACGTCGACCCGAAAGCCTGCTTCTTCCGCACCGACTCAACAACGGACGATCCACAATGATGCCAACCATCTCCTTCCTTTCGCGTCGTACGTTCCAATCGTTCGGCATCCGAGCTCTCGGAGTCGGGTGTTTCCTCGCAGTGCCGAGCGCCGCGTTCGCGCAGCAGCAAGGCACGGGCGAGCCACTGGGCACGACGGGCAATAGTCCGACGGGTGCAAGCGGCGCTTCGGGGGGCACGCAAGGCGTTGCCGGAACGGGCGCGGGCGCGACGACGGGAGATCCCGCGAAGGCCACGGGCGGCGCGAGCAAAGACGGCGCCGTGACCGACGAGGACAAGCAACGCGCGGCGGGAATGGGTACGGGATCTGCGGGCGCCAAAGACGTCGGCCTTCCTCCTCCGATGCCGAACGTGTCGAACTTCATGGACACACGTCTCACGTGGACGTTCGGTGATGACGACTTCCTCAACAAGACGGGCGAGCTCCTTCCCCTCTCGCCCACGTTCTCCGTCGGTGATCGCGGTCAGTACCGTCTTTTCTTCGACAACCTGAATTCGCGCTTCGCAGGCCGCGAAAACATCACGCACCTCGTGATGTACAAGAAGATGCCGGGCTTCATCGACAAGCTCACTACGGAAGCTTCGCTCGTACTGCGCCTCGATCTCGCGGCGCTCTCGGCGAACACGAACAACGCGAACACGGCGCTCTACGACAGCGGTTCGTATCTTCGTCTTTTCTATCAAACCGGCGCATCGGAGAAGCAGGGCCTGTC
>JAHFDV010000762.1 GCA_023248815.1 Myxococcales bacterium | reverse complement strand
GAGGCGCGCAACCCGACGTTAAACTGCATTGTTACGGGTGTGGCCGTGCCTGATCCTGATAGACCTCTGGCTCTCTCGAACGACCAGACGCCGGAAGTGCTCGTGAAGTTTCTTCTCGACGACGGCACGGCGACCATTCCCGCGTGGTACTCGCCCGAAGACGTGAAGGGACCGATTCAACCGGGCGATCACGTGCGACTCATTGGTTGGTGGCAATTCCTCGACGTCGAAGGCGACCACCGTTCCCAGTTCGTCGTGCGCTGGGTCTCCGTTCGATAGACCGTGAGGGCGACTGAGCTAGAGGCTGCGATTGCGCAACTTCAGCGGCTGGCGCGCTCGATTGCAGCTACATCGGCCACGTCCTGCGGGCGTCCCGACGCGCGCTTGTTCGCCAAGAGATCATCCCTGCCGATGAGAGGCACTTCCAGCTCCCCGACCTTCACGTGGACGGCTCTCGCGACGACCCCTTCGGTGTCGATGCCGTCTGCGCGGCACATGATATCGACGTGAACAGGAGCAATCCCCAGATAGACGATCTCTTCCTCTCGCATCTTGCGTACGTCCTCGACGACAGTGCGGGGAGCTCCGAAACGAGCCAGTGCCGTCGCTGCGCGATCTCGATTCTCCTCAGTTGCCGAAATGAGAAGGTCGAGATCTTTCGTCGCTCGAGGCTGTGCGTGAAATCCTACGGCGTAACCGCCGAGAACCACGAAGCGCACCTCAGCGTTTACGAACTCCGCCAATAGATCGTTGAAGTCGGGGTGGAGGTCCATCGTATCCAGCTAGCGTAAGCGCCTCGAGCGTGAGTGGCCAGATTGCGAGCAAACGCTCGTGCGGTGGAACGGCTTTCCAGCCCTGGACGTCGAGCTCTTCTAGCTCCTCGAATGATCGAACAACGCCACCGGTCCAGGTAGCGCGACGGATCGCTGCTCGCTCTTCCGCCGCTAGGGCGGCGGCGTTGGACCGCGATGACATGATTTTTAGGATAGCACTCGTTCGTGAGATGTCGTCCGAGGACGTGGAATTGCACTGCGTTGAAACGCACGGCCTAGGCCGCCGCAACGACTCACTTCTCTTCTTTCCAAGGCTCGAAGTGCATGCGGAAAACTTTCGTTTCGCTCGCGATGGCGCGTCCCTTTCGATCGTGTCCCGGGATGTAATCCTGATGCATCGCGCATTCCCTGGCCGTCTCGTCGAATCCGTAACCAGGCGTTTCATCTTTGACAATGAAGGCTGCGAGCGGCTCGCCCTTGGCGGAGACCTTGACGCGCACGAGAACGTATCCCTCCTTGACTCCAGCGGCCTCTGCCTTCGGGGGGTATGTGTAGTGCCAGTCGGCCGAGAGTGGACGCGCGTTCGGAGTCGTATCGAGATCCGTCGCATCTGCACTCGATGGCAGCGCGAGAAGAGCCAGGGCGATGAGGCGATGGAACTTCGGCATCGCGACGGAAGCTACCAACGCTTGACCAGCTCTCAAATAACGAGATTGTGCGGATTCGCGCCGAACGGATTCGCGGGGACTTTGGCTGCGGCCGCAAGATACGACCACAGCCCGCTCGGGCCTGGCGTCTCGGGTCCGAGCTGGGCGTTCGAGTTGACTTTGCCCGTGGTGCCGACCTTGACGTACTTGCCGATGACGGTCGCCGAGAGGTTCGTTTGGTGATCGTTGCCGGGCAGACTGCGCGCGAACTCTCCCATGATCACGGTGACGACGTTGTGCGTGGCGCCGAGGCCGTCGGGCGCATACATGCGCTCGAGGAAGCGATTGAGATGCGGAACGACGCCGTTCATGAGGTTGCGCTCGACCGATCCGTCGCTTCCGTGCGTATCCCAATTGCCTTGAGAGAACATGCTGACGACGTTGGTGCCGGCACGAATGAGCAGCTCGGCCGCGCAGAATTTCGACGCGTAATCTTCGACGCGCAACGCCGTGTCGTTGAGGCCGTAAATTCCGGGCAGACTCTTGTAGTCGAAGGGTGGAGGCGATTTCCCGAGCGCGTCGATG
>JAHFDV010000761.1 GCA_023248815.1 Myxococcales bacterium | reverse complement strand
GCTCTGAGATCACTCGTGTCGTTGGGGCCGGTACTGAACTCTTTGACCTCGATCCGCGCGCCCGTCGTGTTCCTACGGAGACCTTCGACGACCTGGTCGGCGATCTGTGAGCGCTTCCTCTCTCCCTTATTTTCCTCTGGGAGAAGCATCGAACGCGAGCGATCGAGGAGAACGAGTACGCGTGCGCCGAGCGAGGTCTCTTTCGTCGAAATGCGGGAAGGGCGCAAAACGGCGAGCAAGAGAAGCACGGACGCGATCACTCCCGTCGAGAGCAGGAGAGCGGTCGCGATCTTGGCGCGTCGAGCTTCGACGAACAGCATCACGATGCTCGCAAGCGTGAGTGCGCACGCGACCGCGATGACGGCCACCGAGAGATCGGCGCTCAAAGCAAGGTGCTGTTCCATCGCTCAGGGCAAGGTCGTGCGGCCGCGGTGGCGCATGAGATAAGCGCCGTGCACTTGGTCGTCTTTGTAGTTGGAGCAGAGAGAGTACATCGCGATGTTGACCGCGAAACGTATGGCCATCTCGCGGCGTGTGCCGTCGTCGCTGATGGATGCGGAGACGCCCTCCGCGAGCTGGCTCACGAGGTTCGAGTGGAGAAGGATCACGCTCGCAGCGGTGCCTTGCATGACCGCGTCGACGTCCTTCACAATCGAGTTGTCCCGCTTGCTTGCCGAAAGAAGGTAGTAGGTGCGGAAGAGGACGTGGTCCGGCTTGAGAGGAACGACGACGGAGCTCGGAAGAATGCGCGCCAGCTCACGTCGCGCGCTGATCCCGAAGGGTCCGTCTTTGCCTGCCGACGTTGCGCTGGCATCGTCGATGACGAGCAGACCACCGAGCGCGATGAACTTCCGCAATGTCTTGATTTCGCGCTCGTCGACAGGTTCGACGGCGACTTTGTCGCTCCAATAGAGAAACGAATCGTTCAAGATCGTCGGGTCACTCGCACGCACCAAGGTTGGCGGCCGCCTCGCAGGCGCGCTCGTGCGGAGAACTACTTCGTCGGCCCATTCGTCGACGCCGCGCGGCATCGTCGCCTTCATCCCGTGAGTCAAAAGAATGCGTGGATCGAACGAACCGTGCTCGCCGAAGGCCGTTGCCTAATTCGGCACGAAGAGCGCGAGCAAGAGAATCGCGAGTCGAAAGGGTGAAGTTCGCAACATCGGCACTCAGTCGAAATAGTCCACGTACCAGACACTGCCACCGACGCGCTTCAGTTTCACGAGATGGCCACCGGCAACCCTCACCTCGGCGCGATCATCTTTGACCTCGAGTGGCAAGGTTTCCGGGTGCTCGAGACCTTTTGCGAGGGAAGCGAGATCGCTCTCGACCGTGCGTTCGACGCTTGGAGTCAAAGTGCGGAGCACTCCACCGAACTCTCTGCGCAGAATGGCGCGTCGCAAGTCGCCGAGCGCCCCCTCGGGAGTGGGCGCGCCTCCCGGCAGCGTTCCACCCGCGGTAACGCGGAACGCGCGGTCTTCGACGACGAGGCCGACACTTTCACCATCATTCAAAAGGATCGTCGCTTCGGTCTTTACACTGAGCGAGCTCTTTACGAGTTCGGCTCGCTCTTTCATCTCGGGCCGGGACGAGCGAAGGTGTTCCGCGAGCTCCGCGCGCGAGATGCTCTTTTGATCCTTCTCCGTCATCATGGCGTGGAGGGACGCAGCGTCGCCCGCCGCCAATGCCTCACGGTACTCGGCGAGCGCGCCATTCACATCGGGAACGGGCGAGCTCGCGCAGCCTGCGAACAGGAATGGCGCGCAGCCGAGCAAGATGAACGAGCTAAGCGTTCTCACCGTCGATCACCACTTGGAGGCCATAGACCTCGTGAAAGAGATCGGCTTTGCCCAGCGCGGACCAATTCTCGAGATCGTGATCCTCTTGGCCTTCGATCTGAAGCACTAGCCGCGACCCGGCCTCATCGACCTTTGCGCTGACTTTAGTGACGTGTGAGGCGTGGTCACGGTCGAGGCCATCGGCAATTCGAAGGATGGATGCGAGTGCCCGAACGC
>JAHFDV010000347.1 GCA_023248815.1 Myxococcales bacterium | reverse complement strand
CGAAGCCGATCGTTGGGCGGCGACGCAGCAGGCAACGGCCAACGCTCCCGAAGTGGAATCGCTGCAAGCTCAGCTTCGCGCGACCGACGCCGAGCTCGAAAGCGCACGCGCAGAGCTCGCGCGTTCGGTGCGCCTCCAAGCGACGGGGGCGATTCGCGAAGCCGATCTCGAGCACTCCCGCACGCTCGTCGATCGCCTCACGGCACAACGCGCGAGTCAGCAAGCGCGCCTCGGCTCACTCCACATCGAATTGACCGCGCGCGCCCGTGGCACCGCGGCCCTTGCGAGCTCTCTCGCCGCTCGCGTCACCGATGGCGACGTACGATCTCCACTCACGGGCATCGTCCTCGCGCGCTACGTCGAACCGGGCGAGGTCATCGCGCCCAACGAGCCGCTCTTTCGTGTCGGCACCGCCAACAAGCTGCAGCTCGAGTGCGCCGTCGACGAGGCCGACATCGGACGCATCGTCACCGGCAAGCAGGTGGCGGTGTCGCTGCATGCTTTTGCTGATCGCGTCGTTCGCGGCACCGTTGCCGAGATCTTTCCCGACTCCGATCGCGTCAAAAAAACATTCCTCGTGAAGATCGACCTGGAAGACGCACCCGCGGGTCTCCGTAGCGGAATGAGCGCCGAGGTGAACGTCATCCTCGACGAGCATCGCGGTGCATTGCTCGCTCCGGCCAACGCCGTCGATGCGCGCAGCGAAGCGTGGGTCGTCAATGACGGGCACGCCGAGAAGCGCACCGTTCGTGTCGGCATCCGCGATCTTCTTCGCGTCGAGATCCTCGAAGGCTTGAACGAAGGCGATCGCGTCGTCACCGTGGGATCGGCAACGCTCACCCCCGGTGCGCGCGTCGCGGCGACGTTCGTGAAGACCGAGCTCGGGACGAACCTTCCCTCGCCGAAAACCGCAAGCGGCAGGTGATTGCCGTGCCGCCCCGCAAAACGCAAGCCAGCGGTATTCGTACGGTCCTCTTCGTCGCGCTTCGTCAGCTCTGGGCGCGAAAGCTGCTGAACGGTGTGGCGCTCAGCGGCGTCTCACTCGGCGTGCTCGTGCTCATCACGATGAACGGCATTTTGCACGGGTTCCAAGAGAAGTTCACCGAGTCGGTGTTGAAGATCAGTCCGCACGTTTCGATCTTGGACACGGAGGTTCGCGCACCATCGACGCTGCTATCGCAGTTCGAGCAAACCGTCGTCGCAGCGCACGTGCTTCACGAGAGTCCGTGGGAACGGCAAACGCGCATCAAGCGCCCGCGTGAGCTCGCGCGTGCGATTGCGACGATCCCCGGGGTCGAAGCCGTGGCCCCGTCGGTCGCCGGAATCGCGACGCTCGACTACGGCGGCAAGACGCAGTCGGTCGATCTGCGGGGCATCGAGGTGTCTGCGCAAGAGCGCGTGACGCCACTCGAGGCCTGCGTGCTCGAAGGAAAGATGTCCGCGCTCGAAGGCTCGACGGATACGGTCGCGCTCGGAAGGAGTCTCGCGACCGAGATGGGCGTGCACGTTGGGAGTGTCGTTCACGCGCTCGCCTTGGGAGGGCGGCCGCTGGACCTCAAGGTGGTCGCGATTTATGAATCGGGTATCCCGCGAGTCGATCGCGTTCGCGCGTACACGCTCTTGCGGACGGCGCAGGTTCTCCTCGGCAAGCCAGACATCATCGGACGAATGGAAATACGCCTTGCCGATCCCGCAGATGCAATGGTG
Source organism: Myxococcales bacterium (assembly GCA_023248815.1). Taxonomy (GTDB): domain Bacteria; phylum Myxococcota_A; class Polyangia; order Polyangiales; family Polyangiaceae; genus JAHFDV01. The sequence goes on along the minus strand of JAHFDV010000347.1, from coordinate 4,861 downwards.
GTAGCCGAACAGCTCGAGGTCGCTCTCGGCTATGACGCCGAGAGCTGGCAAGAAGCGAACGCAAACTTTCTCTCCATCTTCAAAATGTTCGGAACGATTATCTCGTTCGGAATCTCCGCCATTCTGCTCGTTGGTGGGTTCGGAATTCTCGCGGTGCAGGTCATGATCGTGCTGCAAAAGCAACGTGACATCGCCATTCTTCGATCGATCGGCCTCCGCCAAGAAGACGTACTGCAAATATTTTTGCTCCAGGGAATCGTGATTTCCCTCGTCGGCGGATTGATCGGCGACGGGCTCGCCAAGATCGCTATCCACTACCTCGCCCAGCTCAAGATCAAAGCCGAGGGCTTCATGAAGACCGACATCTTCCTCGTGAATGACGATCCGAAGATGTACGTCTACGGTCTCGCCTTCGCTCTCTTCGTGGGCGTCACTGCCTCGATGATTCCGGCGTGGCGCGCGGCGAAGGTCGAACCCGTCGATGTGCTTCGTGGGCAGATCGGATGAGCGAGAAGGGCGGCATTCTCGAAGCGCGAAACATCTGCCGGTCCCTCGGAGGAACGGACGGCGAGGGCGGACACCCCGTGTTGCGCGACATCTCATTCAGCGTTCCGCGCGGACAGTTCGTCGCGTTGACAGGAGCAAGCGGTAGCGGCAAATCGACGCTGCTCTATCTTCTCGGAGCGCTCGATCGCACTTCGTCAGGCGAGATCTGGCTCGATGGGGTCGAGTTTGGCACGCTCGACGACGACGAACGCGCAGAGTTTCGCAACGAGAAACTGGGTTTCGTTTTTCAATTTCACTTTCTCCTTCCCGAATTCACTGCGCTCGAAAACGTGGCGATTCCGATGATGCGCCGCGGGCTCTCACGCGACGAATCAGAAGAGCGCGCCTACGCCATGCTCTCGCTCCTCGGTCTCGAAGCGCTCTATGCGCGCGAGCCGGGACAGCTTTCTGGCGGTGAGCAGCAGCGCGTCTCGATTGCTCGCGCGATCGCGAACGAACCGAAGCTCATTCTCGCCGACGAGCCCACGGGAAATTTAGATTCGGAGAATGCATCGCAAGTGGTGCAGATCTTCCGCACGCTCGCGCACGAGCATGGCCGCACCGTGATCATGGTGACGCACGACCAACATTTTGCAGATCTCGCGGATCGCCGGATCGCCCTCAAAGACGGGCAGATCGTCTCCGACATCAGCGCTCCCGGCGCGAGCGTCTGAAGCTTTCGACTACCGAAAATACGGAATTACTTTTTCGGCTGTCGTGCGAATCGACTCGAGAATGAGCTCGTGTGGCACGGTGCCGGTTTGCATCACCATGATGAGCTCGTCGACGCCGGCATCGACGAAACGCTGCACGCTCTCTCGCGCGCACGCGGGATCGCCGATGACGGTCGACAGCTGCGACTCCGGCGTGTTGCGCGCCACCATGAAAGCATTCAAGTGCGCATCGGCCGGCAATCCACGCGGCGCTTTCAGTCGGCCGAGCGGACGAACCTCGGTACCGTAGTAGTTCATCATCGATCGCAAGAAGAACTGCGCGCCGCCTAGCCCATACTGCGAGGCTTTTCGGTCGTCTTCGAGCACGAGACTCGAGGGGTTGCAGCAAAAACGATTCGTCACGCGTCCACTTACGGGAACGGCACGCGCGATGGCGTCTCGGTAGTTGCGCACGTTCTTCGCGAGCTCTTCGTCGCGATACATCGCGAGATTCAATGCGCCGAGCCCGAGCTCACCCGCGCCGACGGATAGCTCAGGGCGACTACATGCCGCAAAGATCGGCGGATGCGGATCTTGGAACGGCTTCGGGACGATCTGTGTCGGAGGCACGTTGTAGTGCTTCCCTTGCCAGCTGAAGACGTCGTCTTTCCACATGCGAGGAATCATGCGCAGCGCTTCGAGCCACTGACTCTCGAGCTCCGCGGGATCGATCTCGAAGGCTCCTTGCTCGGTGCGCGTTCCGGACTTGCCCGTGCCCCACATCACGCGTCCCTCGCTCAAAATGTCGAGCGTGGCGATGCGTTCGGCGATGCGGATGGGATGGTTGTAACGACCTGGCAAGAGCGTCACGCCGTGCCCGATCGAGATCTTCTTCGTGCGCGCCGCGACGAACGCGAGAAAGATCTCGGGCGCGGAGCTGTGCGCATATTCGCGAAGCCCGTGATGCTCCACCGCCCAGATTCCATCGAAGCCGACTTGATCGGCGAGGACGGCTTGCGCGACGCAATCGTGGAACGTCTGACGCTCCTTTTCGGGCGTCGGGTCACTCATTTGCATCTCGAAAAAGAGCGAAAAGCGCATCAGCGTCCGATCCAGCTGAGGCGCGTGACCGTGTCGGCGATCATCATCTTTTGGATCGCCTGCGGGCCTTCGTAGATCTGCAGGATCTTCGCATCACGAAATAGTTTTTCGGCGAGGCTCGACTCGAGATAGCCGTGCCCACCCAACATCTCGATCGCTTGGTTCGTCGTTCGTACGGCCATGTTGGCGCTGACGAGCTTGGCGCAGCTCGAGAGCTTCGTCGCCTCCGGCCCGTCGGGGAGCTCGGCGGCGGCTCGCCAGGTGAGCGCGCGCGCTGCTTCGATGTCGGCTTCCATCGCCGCGACGTGGAATCGGAAATCTTGCTGCTCGATGAGCTTGCGACCGTCACCGGCGACCCGTGAGTGCCCATGTTGAATCACGAGGTCCCGTGCGCGGCGCGCCACACCGACGGCCATGGCGGCGATGCCGGTTCGGCTCGCTCGGAGTGCGCGCATCGCGATGACGGCGCCTTCGCCCGGCCGCCCCAACTGATCTTCTTTGGGAACGAAGACGTCGCGGAAAGTGATCTCGCCCGTGTCGGACGCGCGCTGTCCCATCTTCTTGTAAGGTGAACGCGTTTCGATGCCGTTCGCCGAGCGCGGAACGATGAAGCACGTGAGCCCACCGCTTCCGCTCGCGCTGCCTGGAGAACTCGCGCTGCCTGGAGAACTCGCGCTGCCTGGGGAAGGAGTGCTCTCGGAAGCAGGCACCGACTCGATCCGCGCGAAGACGAAGAACGTCGAGGCGACGGTGGCGTTCGAGATCGTCGACTTGATTCCGTTGAGGAGAAAGCCGCCTTCAACCGGGCGCGCGGTAGTCGTTGCGGGCTGACCGAGAAGATTGGCGCTTCCTTGCGGCTCCGTCCACGCGTGGGAAGCAAAGCGAAGCTCCGACGTGAGCGGCTTGATCCAGCGCTCTTTCTGCTCGGGCGTACCGAAGTGCACGAGACCGCCCGCTGCGAGTCCAAGAAGAAATGTCGATGTCGCGACGCCGAGATCTCCGTAGCCGAACTCTTCTGCGCTGAGCGACACCTCGAACACCGTGCGTCCTCCGCCGCCGAGCTCTGCGGGAATCATCGCCGTCACGAAACCTTCGTCGAAGGCCTTCTCGTAGAGATCGCGCGGAAAGCTTCCATGCGTATCGAGATCAGTTCGGGGAATGACGTGCTCACGGACGAAGGCTTTGGCCTTCTTCCGCCACTCGCTTTCGCGTGCGGTGAGCGCGAAATCAACCACGCGCGCGCTTTGCCTCTTCGATGAGCGGGATCAAGCTGCGCAAGAGGTCTCCAACCGTGAACATGTCGAAGATCGAGAGATTCGAGGTGTCGATGTCGTAGCGCTCTTCGAGGCGGATGAGCACCCATGTCATCTGCACGGAGTCCCACCCGATCTCACCGAGAGGGGAGTCGACGTTGACACGCTCGTCGAGCTTCTTCTTGAGCTCGGCCAACTTCGCGACGGGGTTCTCGCTTGCGGCTGTCTCTTCTTTGGCCATCGCAACGACCAACTCTTTCAGCACCGCGAGTAGTTCTGCCTCTGTCACGTCTCTCTCCCTTGGATGCGCCAGCCGCTCGATCTCGCGAAACGATTCGCAGGTTCGCTTTCGCTTGTTTATCGCTTTTCTTGCGAGTGTCCCGCGAATTCGGCGACGACGAAACGCTCAGAAAAGCTGGCTCAAATAGTGCCGCGCTTGTTTCTGCCACCAGGGATACGTGTGGCTGCTGTCTTCGCCCCAGAACGCGACGTGATTCTTAATGCCCTTTTCTTGGAGGAGTCGCGCGAAGGCGGCCGTCTCGGGAATGCATCCGTGCTCGTGCGCGCCGCGACCGACGACGACCGTGAAGTGCACTTGGCTGCGAACGCGCTCGAGAGCCGCGCCCTCGAGATTCGGCAAGAACGCGAGCGGATCGTTCATGTAGAGGTCGGCGTTGCTCTCGCCGTGGAAGAGCTTGCTCGTGCGGTACGTGCCGGAGAGGCAGAGCGCGCGTTGGAACGTCTCCGGGAACTTCAAGACGAAGAGCGCCGAGTAGAGCGCGCCGACGCTACAGCCCGTCGCCGTCATCTTTGCATTCGGCATGTTGCAGTCTTCGCGAATGAACGGAACGAGCGTGTTCATCACGAAGCGTTCATATGCGTGATGCTGCGCCATGCGCTCTTCGATCGATCCTTTGCCCGACAGGCTTCGCGACACGTTGGTCTCGGGGCAATAAATCTTGATACGACCTTGCGCGAGCAGCGGCGAGAGCGCGTCGATCATCCCGCCTTGCTTCCACTCGTGCGCGACCCCCGCGTTCGAGGGAAAGACGACGAGAGGGAGACCAACTTCTCCGAAGGTCCAAAGGTGAGCGCGGCGGCCGAGATCAGGACTTTCGAGAAGGCGATGGCGAGCGGTCATAGGGTGCGTTCATTAGAACGCATTCACACGGAGAGTGCGTCCATTTTATTGGCCAACGCACTCAACACTTCACCCGTGCTTCCATCGACCACGAGCGTCGCGCGCTCTTCGCCGCGGACCGGGCCGCGATTGACGATTGCGATGGGAATGCCGCGATCGGCCGCTCG
>JAHFDV010000346.1 GCA_023248815.1 Myxococcales bacterium | reverse complement strand
CAGCTTCTGGAGCCCCACGCCGAGCTTCTCGACGTCTGCCTTCGTCTTCGGCTCGATCGCGATCGAGATGACGGGCTCGGGGAAGATCATCTTCTCGAGTAGAATCGGCTTCTGCTCGTCGCAGAGCGTGTCGCCCGTACGCGTGTCACGAAGGCCGACCGCGGCGTAGATGTTTCCCGCGTCGGCTTCCTGGAGCTCTTCACGCTTGTTGGCGTGCATGCGAAGGATGCGACCGATGCGCTCGCGCTTTTCGCGAGTCGAGTTCTGAACCATCGTGCCCGACTTGAGCGTGCCCGAGTAGACGCGGAAGAACGTGAGATTGCCGTGCGGATCGTTGATGATCTTGAACGCGTAAGCGCTGAAAGGCGCCTTGTCGTCGGCTTTGCGCTCTTCTTCTTTTTCGGTCTTCGGATGGATGCCCTTCACCGCCGGGATGTCGACGGGTGAAGGCAGGTAGTTGACGACCGCATCGAGCAAGAGCTGAACGCCCTTGTTTTTGAAGGCCGAACCGCAGAGCACTGGGAAGAACTTGAAGGTCGTACAGCCCTTGCGGAGCGCGCGCACGAGATCGTCTTCGGTGATCGCGTCGAGCTTCCCCTCGAGGAACTTCTCCATGATCGTCTCGTCGACGTCGGCGCATGCCTCGATCATCTTCTCGCGGAACTCGACGCACTTGTCTTTGATGTCCGCGGGGATCTCGGTCCACTCGTACTTCTGGCCCTTCGACTCTTCGTCGAAGATCGCAGCGCGCATCGTGATGAGATCGACGACGCCCTTGTGCTGCTCTTCTTGCCCAACGGGGTACTGAACCGCAACCGCCGTGACGCCGAGGCGCTCCGCGATGGAGTTCACGTTCATCTCGAAATCGGCGCCGACCTTGTCCATCTTGTTGACGAACACGATGCGCGGAACGTGGAATTTATCGGCCTGACGCCACACCGTTTCGGTCTGTGGCTCGACGCCATTACCACCGTCGAGAACGGCGACGGCGCCGTCCAGAACGCGGAGCGAGCGCTCGACTTCGATCGTGAAGTCGACGTGGCCCGGCGTGTCGATGATGTTGATGCGATGAACGGTGCTCTTGTTGGGGCCTTCGAGAGGCGACCAAAAGCAGTTCGTCGCAGCGGACGTAATCGTGATCCCGCGCTCTTGCTCCTGGACCATGTAGTCCATGGTTGCAGCGCCCTCGTGGACCTCGCCAATCTTGTAATTGACGCCCGTATAATAAAGCACGCGCTCCGTCGTCGTCGTCTTCCCGGCGTCGATGTGCGCCATGATCCCGATGTTACGGGTTCGTTCGAGGGAGATTTCGCGGGGCATGATCTTGAAGGAAATGAGGAGTGAGTCGGAGGAAGTGGGACTTGCTATGGCGGATACAAGAAACCCCCTCTGACCAAGTCTTCCTATTTCGGAAAAGACGTCCGGCTTCCATGCCGGTGCGGTTCAGAGAGGGTGCCGAGGTACGTGATCGTCACGTTCGCTTGCGCGAATTCGTGAGCCTTAGTTGATCGAGGTAACCCGGTCCTTATGTCAGGAATGACATCTGTCTTGTTCTTCGCCTTTCTAGAGATCGTTTCTTAGAGACTGGTTCGCCGGAGAACCCTTTCAGGAACTCCGGCGAGGGAATTGCGGCTGGTGGTTACCAGCGCAATCTCACCAACGGTAGTGCTGGAACGCTTTGTTCGCGTCGGCCATCTTGTGCGTGTCGTCGCGCTTCTTGACGGCGTTTCCGCGGCCATTCGCTGCGTCGATGAGCTCAGCGGCGAGGCGCTCTTTCATCGTCTTTTCGCCACGCTCGCGCGAGTACTCGACGAGCCAGCGCATGCCGAGCGTCACGCGCCGTTCCGGGCGGACTTCGACGGGGACTTGGTAGGTTGCACCACCAACGCGGCGGCTCTTAACTTCGAGCTTCGGCTTCACGTTGTCGAGCGCCTTGCGGAACATCTCGAGCGGGTCTTCTTTGTGACGCTCTTCGATCACATCGAGCGCGCCATAGACGATGCCTTCTGCGAGGGACTTTTTGCCCTGAAGCATGATGGCCGCAGTGAACTGCGAGATGAGGCGATCCTTGTACTTCGGATCTGCGTGGCGCTTGCGCTTGGTAGCTTCTCGTCGACGAGGCATGGCTTCTCTTTCCTGTTACTTCTTCGGGCGCTTGACGCCGTACTTCGATCGCTTGCAGTTGCGGTTGGCTTTGTTGGTCGACGAGGGGCCGATGGCGCCCGCCGCGTCCAAGCTTCCACGAACGACGTGGTAGCGAACACCCGGGAGGTCCTTCACGCGGCCGCCGCGGATGAGGACGACGCTGTGTTCCTGAAGGTTGTGGCCTTCACCAGGAATGTACGAGGTGACTTCCATTCCATTCGTGAGACGAACGCGGCACACCTTGCGAAGCGCCGAGTTCGGCTTCTTCGGGGTCGTCGTGTACACGCGGACGCAAACGCCGCGCTTCTGCGGACACGACTTCAGAGCCGGCGACGCAGTCTTCGTGCGCTGGATCTGCCGGCGCGAATTGATGAGCTGGTTGATGGTGGGCATTCGTTCTCTCTAGAAGCGTAATTCAGTGCAAAATGCGGGCATGAAGGCACCCGCGAGAATGGGAGCGGCACTCTACTTCTCGAAAAGTGGGTGTCAAGATGGAAGGGTGCGAGGGATTCCGGATTTCCCGGCCAAACTGATTTCCCCGGCAATCCGGGGTGGTGGCCTTCTCGTCGGATGGGCCAAAACGCCCGAAATACCGACGTCTCGCGCTTGGTGAGGGGCGGACCTTAGTAGCGCTCTCCCCGAAATGCGAGCGACGCAAGGGCGTTCTTCTATAAAGGGACCGTGGCGCTCGTTCCCCCCTTCCCGTTCTCCCCCGAAGAGATTCGCGCGTCGCTGGCGCCGCTCCGCAACGATTTCTCGGTCGCGATCTACTCCCCCGGGAACGCCTTCGCGGTGGGTGCGATCATCCGCACGGCGCACAGCTTTCTCGCGCGCGAGATCATCATCATCGGCGAGGCGCCTTTTTACGAGAAGGCCGCCATGGGAATGGACAAGTACGAATCGGTCGTGCGCTGCCCGAGCGACGAAGACTTCTTCGAGCACGTGAAAGGGCGACCGCTCGTCGCGATCGAGAAAGATGGCGGCAAGAGAAACATCGTCGACATCGACGCGTTCCCGAATGAGGTCGTCTTTCTCCTCGGAAGTGAGCGCTTTGGTATTCCCGAGCCCATTCTTTCACGCGCGAGCGACGTGCTCGCGATTCCGATGTACGGCATCAACCATTCGTTCCCCGTGACCGTAGCTGCCGGCATCGTCATGCACGAATGGGCGCGTCGAAGGTACGGAAGGGGCTCGAGCTTCTGAGCCCGACGAATCTGAAGATCGCGCAAGAAAAGGCATTCCACGGTGCAACCGTGTTCGATGTGATCTAAAGGTCTTTCGTGCGAATTCTTCGTTTGGCCGCGCTTGCACTCGCCCTCGTCGGCACGAGCGCCTGCCACAGCACGCACCACTACGAGTCCGTCGTGCAGCTCGTCCGCATGGACGTCGTCGAGACGGACGAAAAAGGCGCACCGGCCTTGGTCGACGTCGAAGTCGAATGGGATCCTTGCCCGGGCGATCAGTTTCAGATGGTGCGCGGCGGCAAAGAGTTTGCGGCGTGCATGAGCAAGCACGAGAAGGGCGAGCTCCTTCCGATCCTGGTTACGCACAAGTGGGATCCGCGCGGCTACTACAACTGGGCCGTCACGAAGATCGGCGAGTGCGGCGGCGACATCGACGGCCAACTCGAAGGTTCCTACGAAAAGTCGCAAGAGTGCAGCGACGTATTCCAGTACGGAAACAAGGTCGGCTTTCATTGCAGCCGCAGGCCGTTTCAGCGCTTGGTGGCCGTATGTCCGTGGACCGCGAGAGACTGACGGAACGCGCGGCCTAGCGAGGCCAACGATCAATTGGGCGGTGCTTGCGTGTATCCGCCTTCATGCTGATCCCCGTCGAGCAGCAGCCAATCGAAGACTTCTGTTTCGGGAAAGCGGACCCGCAAACCAGCGCGGAGACCTTTGTTGCGCACGGCGTTATTGACGAGAGTGCCCACGATCGCGTCGCTCTCGAGTGCCGTAACTACGACCCACATGTATTCGGGAGCCTTGCCGGACGGATCGAATCTTCGCTTCACGTACAAGAGTTGACTGGGAGAGTTTGTCCCGACGAAACGAGATCGCGCGCTCTGCCACTCGCTGAGCGCTCGTCGATGAGAGACCGCGATCACGGGATCTTCCGCAGAGTGAATGTGTACGCCCGCATCCTGCCGCTCACCAAGGAACTCGTTCACCGCGGTGAAGTACCATTCGCTCGCCTCGTCCTCGTGCGAACTTGGCCGCCCGAGCTCCATGAAGGGCTCCAGGCCTACGCGGCCGCGGCCATCATATCTCAGCCCAACGGTCGTCTGTCCCTTCGTTGCACTTCCGCCGCCGTACGCAGCCAGCGCGTCTTGGTAAGAAACCAAAATCTCGCCGGAGAAACCGAGCACGTCGGTGTCTTCGTCACTGAGCACCCCTCCGTGCGCAACCACCGCGTCAATGAGACGCTGCGCCACTGCGAGGAAGATCGGCAGCAAGGCCGCGCTGAGATTCGGCGGGATATGTCGCATCTCGAGATTGGGCATACCGAGCGGTGGCATTCCGACCGTTGTCATCCATCCGAGCCCGTCGCTCTGAATGGATGACATGCATCGGATGTGCTTTGTGATGACAATGCGCCCGTCCGCAGGAAGCGGTTCCTCGTGCGACACCAATGGGACGAACTCAAGACGCGCGTCGTACAGAATCACGCCATTTAGTTTTCGCGCGATCGCTCTCGCTACCGCGAGCGCGACAAAGACGTGCAACACGGGATGCCCTGGTGTGAGGCGCGTAGTCACCTCAATGATCTCCGTGGCCTCACGAAAACGGCGTTTCTCGTCGGCGCCGCCGCCCAGGTCGGTGGTGGGGTCTTTGCGTAAGGACCGCGAGGACTTCGCCACGTGCAGCTTATCCGAGCAGATAGCGTCGAGAAGCTGCCCTCGAAGGGGATCGTCGCAAAATTTCACGACCCAATCGAGAGCGGCTTTCTTTAGCTCGAGGATGCTTGGAACTTCGTCCGAGCTCACGTAAACCGAGCATCTGCACTCTGGTCCGGCTTGACGCGGCGGTTGCAAATTCACGCGAGAAGTCTATGCCGGCGGCGATAGTCATGTGAAGTGCCTCAAAATCGCCTAACCCGTGCGCGCACTTGAAAGCTGTGTCACGGTGCGCCAGACCGAGGCCTGCCCATGAATCGACGCGAATTTCTTCTCTCTCTCATTGCTTCCGTTGCGACGACCACCGTTGCTTGCGGCAGCGACAATCCTGACGGTCCGAAGAACGGCGATGCTGGCGGCTCCGACGCGGGGACGGACGGCTTCAGCGACAAGCCCGTAAGCAAGACGTCATCACCCGACGACAGTGATCGCGTCTTCCCGCAGGGGCTCGCTTCAGGAGATCCGCGCGAAGATCGCGTGATTCTCTGGACACGCGTCGAAGCCGCAGGCGCGGCGGACGCCGGGGTCGGAAGCGCGACCGCGACGACCTTCGATGTAGAATACATTATTGCGACGGACGAGGCGCTCACGCAGATCGTCGGACGCGGGACGACGACGGCGAAGAGCGATGGCGACTTCACGGTGCGCGTTCTTGCGACAGGCCTCACGGCAGCGACGCGCTACTACTATCGCTTCGAAACCTCGGGCATCACGACGCGCGTGGCGCGGACGAAGACGGCTCCGAAAGCCGATGCCGACGTTGCGATGAGCTTCGCCGTGGCTTCTTGTCAGGACTTCATCGGCCGCAATTATCACGCGTACCGCGCACTTCTCGAGGAGAACGCCGACCTCGATTTCGTGCTTCATCTCGGTGACTACGTCTACGAGACCGTGAACGACAATCGCTTCCAATCGGCGGGGGGCGAGCACCAGATCGTTCTTCCGGACGGCATCGACATCTCCGCGAAGCAGGACAAGTCGCGCATTGCCGCGTCGAGCCTCGAGGATTACCGCGCGCTCTACAAGACGATCCGCAGCGACGCGCATCTCAAGGAGGTGCATCGCCTGTATCCGTTCGTGACGACGTGGGACGACCACGAATTTGCGAACGACTGTTGGCAAGATCACACGACGGATTTCGACGAGAAGGATCCTAAGACGGGGAAGTTCACCGACGGGCAGAACACGACGCGACGGCAGAACGCCAATCGTGCGTGGTTCGAGTATCAGCCTGCCGACGTGAAGTTCGACGCCGCCGCGACCTTCCCGAACGACATCACGATCTATCGCGCGCTTCGCTTCGGAAAGCACGTCGAGCTCTTCATGACCGACCAGCGAATGTATCGCGCCGACCACGTCGTGCCGGAAGGCCCGATCAATCTGAGCGTCGGAAAGTTCCTCGCGAACTCGGAGATCGGCTCACGCATGATCGTGAGCAAGAGCGGATTCGACAAGCTCGAGGCGACGAAGAAGCCAACCTTGCTCGGACCGACGCAGAAGGCGTGGTTCGTCGACGCCGTAAAGAAATCGAACGCGA
>JAHFDV010000345.1 GCA_023248815.1 Myxococcales bacterium | reverse complement strand
GATAGAGGGAGTCGTCGGCCTCTTCATCAACACGCTGCCGATGCGCATCGAGATCCAAGAACGTGAACCGATCCGAGCGTGGCTGGGAGCGATCCAAGCGCACCAGGCCGAGCTCCGCGAGTACGAGCACGTCGCGCTGCACGACATTCAAGGTTGGAGCGAAATACCGCGCGGCGTGCCCATCTTCGAAACGTTGCTCGTCTTCGAGAACTACCCGATCGGTGAAGCGAAGGATTGGAACCGAGAAGGGCCCTTCGTGGAAGACGTGGAGAGCGACGAGCAAGCAACCTTCGGCATCACGATCAGCGCGAGCGTGGGACGTGAACTCTCGCTTCGTGTGACGAGTGACGTAGCCCGCATCGATCCGGATCTCGTGCGAACGATGATGCAGGAGACGGTTTCCGTACTATTGGACGTGGCCCAAGCTTCCGCCGCCGCGACCCTCGATTCACTCCCCATCGTGCAGCTGATGACGTCACGGAAGCGGGCATTCGAGTTCTGGCGAACCGAACTCGACGGAGCGCCGCTTGTTCTGGATCTTCCTGACGGCCGCGCGCGGGCGTCGACCTGCGTGTTCACGGACGCTGTCGCAGCGGAACGCCTCGAAGGCTCGGTCGTAGAATTGCTGCGCGAACGATCGGCGGGCGATGGGGCGACCTTCTCCCACCTTCTCCTTGCGGCCTACTTCCTCGTACTGTCGCGATACACGAGCGCACGTGACCTGCTCGTGGGGATACCAGTCGCGAGTCGAATTTCTCCGGAGAGGAGAGAGCCAACCGACCTCTTTGCAAGCTGCCTACCCCTTCGTGCCAAGTGGGGACGGGAGGCGACGTTCGCAGACGTCGTTCGAGAAGTCGCGCTGAGCACGTTGCGCACGAGCGACGCAAAAGACGTGACAATCACGGAGCTCGTGAGCGCGCTCGGGATAGAGCGCGAACCGAATCGATCGGCGCTCGTCCAGGCGATGTTCGTCTTCGATGAGAGCCCGTCCGACTCGGCGGACGTTCACGCTTCCACACGGCATGCGAATGCGAGCCGCAGCACGTCGTTCGATCTCTGCCTCGTGTGTGAACCGAACGCCGACGATTCGCTCGCGCTCGAACTTCACTACAACTCTGAGGTCGTCGACGCCGAAACGGCCAACAATGCTCTGTCGGACATCGTTCGACTTTTGCGGCAAGTCGCGCGCGAAACGACCTTCTCCGTACGAGATGTGGGCATCGGTCCGAGCGAGAGGAGCTTGCTACTCGGCTGGGCCGCGGGACCATCTGTGATCCGAGGCGAATCGTTGCTAGGTCTGTTCGAAGACGTCGTTCGAAGAAAGGCTAGAAGCGTCGCCATTCGATCTGGCGACGTCACCTGGACGTATGAAGATCTCGACCTGGCTTCAGACGAGCGCGCGGAACGACTTCGCGAGGCAGGGATTTCATTTGGGATGACGGTAGGCCTCGGGGTCGGTCGTTCACACGAATCCGTCGCGTGGATGCTGGGCGCGTGGAAGGCGGGCGCGACATTTGTCGTGTTCGATCCGACCCATCCGGAAGAGCGCCTTGAGTTGATGATGCGCCTGACGGAGACGACGTTCATCGTCACGCCGAGAAGCGACGCGTCCCGATTTCCAAAAGCGCTCGTCCCCATTTTTGCAGACGATCTCCTAACGACGTCAGAACCAGCGATTTCGAGATCATCGACTTCAAAGCCACGCAGAGCAATCGCGGCTCGTTCGAGCGTCCAACCGAGCCCCTACGTGGCCTTTACTTCTGGAACCACGGGGGAGCCGAAGGCCGTGCTCGCTTCGGCTCAGGGTCTCGTGAATCGAATCCTTTGGGAGAACGAACGATTCCCGTTCTTGGAGGACGACGTCGCCGTTCACAAGACCTCGCTCAACTTTGTCGACGCATTCGCGGAGTTGTTCGCACCGCTTCTCTTTGGTGTGCCCGTCGCGATCGTGGCCGAGAGTGGAGCTGAGAACGTCGCCAATCTCGTACGGACTGTCGCAGATCTCGTGGTGACGCGGATCGTTGCCGTTCCGTCTCTGATCTCCACGATCTTGGCGAATGCGACCTGGATTCGAGCCTTCGGGCACGTACGGCATTGGGTCTCGAGCGGCGAGGCATTGTTGCCCAGCCTCGCGCAGGCATTCCGCGAAGCCTTCCCGAAGGCTCGCTTGATCAATCTCTACGGATCGTCGGAGGTGGCGGCAGATGCGACGTACTGCGACGTCTCGGCCCTAGCCTCTCTCGTCGACGGAGTTCCGCTGGGGAAGCCCATAACGAATGTCTCCGCCTACGTCTTGGATGGGAATGGCGCGCTCGTTCCACGAGGGACGAAAGGCGATCTATTCGTGGGAGGCCGTGGTCTTGCGGTCGGCTATCAATCACGAGGCGATCTCACCGCCGATCGCTTCCTGCCGGATCCGTACTCGGAGGAAAGTGGAGCCCGCGTCTATCGAACGGGCGATCTTGCGCGATGGAGGAGCGACGGCGCGCTCGAGTACCTTGGCCGGTCCGATCATCAAGTCAAGCTTCGAGGGTTCCTAATCGAGCTTGGAGAAATCGAATCGGCGATTGAGCGTCAAGATGGGGTGTCCGCCGCTGTCGTGACGCTGCGCGAAGATGTCGTGGGGGAACCCTACTTGGCGGCGTACGTCGTCTTCAAGGACGCCCGAGCACTCTCATCACGAGAGGATGGACTAAGAGCGGCGCTCGTCGCGACGCTTCCTTCCTACATGGTGCCGACCACGTTGACCGTGCTCGAAGCGATTCCGACGAACTCGAACGGAAAAGTGAATCGCAAAGCCCTTCCGCGGCCAGGAAAGCAACGAGGCAGTTCGGACTACCATCCACCTCGCAACTGGGTCGAAGCCGAGCTTGCGGACCTTTGGCAGGAGACGCTCGGCGTTGCTCGAGTGGGGGTTCTCGACGACTTCTTCGCGCTCGGTGGCAATTCGCTGTCGGCGCTTCGCATGATGACGGCCGTCGAACAGAAGTTGCGGAAGAGAGTTCCGCTTGCCGCTCTGTTCGATCGACCGACGATCGATCGCCTTGCTTCGGCGATCGACGAAGCGCGCGACTTCAACGAGCTCTTGATCCCGCTCCAGCCCGAAGGTTCGCGGCCGCCATTGTTCTTCCTTCCAGCGCTCTCGGGAGATCCGCGGCACCTGGCAATTTTCGCGAATCACCTCGGACCCGACCAACCGCTGTGGGGTCTGTACGGAAAATGGAGAGACGAATCCGCGCCGCCCAACTCGCTCGCGATGGTGGCCGATGCGTACGTGGGCGCAATGCGTGAACAGTATCCGAAGGGGCCTTACCAAATCGCAGCCTTCTCTGCGGGGTGTGCGCTCGTTCCGTTCATCGTGCAGAGACTTCAAGAAGCGGGTGAAAGGGTTCTGTCCGTCGTAGTGATCGATGGAGGGTTCCCTGGTCTTTCACCCGGTGAGACGTTCCCGGCAATCGAGCGCTATCTCGCGATCTGCGAAGAACGAATTGCATCGAATGTTCCGACGACCATCTCGGACTTGAGGTCCGAATTCGACGACCCCGTGCTCGATTTTCTCGTCGAGATTGGTTTCGGCGCTCCTGCGACAGAGCGTGATATTGAGCGCCGTCACGTGAGTGTTCGGGACATTGGCTTCCTGCGCTTCTGTCTCGCTACGATGAAAGGAGTCGGGAGCGAGCGATTTACGGCGACGCTCGATGTCGCGGCTGTACTCATCGTCAGTCGCGATCTTTTGGATGACGTGAAGATCGCGGCTTGGAAGTCGGCGTTCACCTCGTGTGAAGTTCACCGTATCGAATGCACCCACGCCGAGATCGTATTCGAGGAGCCGTATGTCTCACTCGTCGCCGACATCCTGCGCGCGACGCTTACGCGGTAACGGCTGACGCTCCTTGCGCGAGCGAACCCAAGTCCTACAGTTCGATTCCTTCGACCGCCGCGATCTTCAAACCGGATTCCGGTTTTCGCAGCGGGTATTTGACGAACGTGTTGAGCGTGAGGCGAGCGTCTCGGAGATGCTTTGGCGGCAGATAGTTCGGGTAAGCCACGCTGTGAAACTGCCACGTGGGATAGACGACCATTCGGTTGAACTTCACGGAGACATGGTCTAGCCGCTCCCAAACGTCACAACTTTCCGCCGAGAATGGCGGAGACACTTTCTTCGAGGCAAAGAGTCGTTCACGGACCTCGTTCATGCTCACGACGGGATCCATGGCATACGCCTGCTTCAATCGATCGAGGATATTCACTCCGAAGAGCGCTTCGACCTTCTGAATGCCAAGGAGACTGTCTTCACCGCCAATGAACGATTGAAGAGCGGACTCCTTGTTGCGCCAGAAGGCTGTTCCGCTCTCGATCGCGGGGGGGGAGAGATAGAGCACTACGGCTAGCCAACTGTGAGAATCAACGTGAACGTTGATGAAGCTCCCATCCATGCGCGGAGCGAAAGCGGCAAAGAACGAAGAGCTCGCGACCTCTTTGAGATCCAGGAACGGAGCGTCCTCGAGCTGATAGACGTTGCGCCAAGCAAACTCTGCGACCCATCGAGTAAGTTGTGTCATGCCTGGCAATGAGCAGGCGCTCATGTAGCCGGGGTAGTAGTCGCCTTCGTGTCCTGCCGAAAATCTCGAACCGAGTGCGAACTCGCGAACCTCCAAAGCGTTTGCGAGGACGTTGTCCACGATGATGACCGGATTTTTGTCTTCACCGATTCGCCGGACTTCGACCGCGAAGTTTTCAGGCTGATTGAGCTGTAGACGCATTTGTTTTCTCGGCGTTGACGAAATTGTACGAAATCGAAAGCCCTGTGATCAGAACATCTCGCGCAGCAAGTGAAGGTGCTTCAACGTATCGATTCGCGCAGTGGGAACGATTAGGTTGATCCCGAGAGCGAGGAAAAACGCGCAGTAGAAGGCTTGCGTCACGACGACGCCGATCCATTTATGCTTGATCTCGTTCCGGTTTTTCTCCCAGGGAATTGTCACCAGAAGAATGATTCCGATGAACGGAAATGACGCGTTCTGAATCAGACTCGCGACGAGATCATCTCGCGTCATCGTTTTTCCCCGATCGAAACACTCCGCCAAGAAGTGCAATGCGCCACTCGCGGTCATCGCGATGAAGGCGATGATTGCGACGGGGACCTTCCTCTTCCCAAGCGGGAAAAGACACGTCGCCCGTAGAAAGCCCATCACGTGAACGTTCCAGCGTCGCCAAAACTCGAACGGTGTGTCCGCGAGAAATGGCGCATTGAAGGCGGCTGGGGCGAGGTAACCGGCGAGGTTCGAGCAGCCCGTATTGAAGTCGCAGAGGCTCGAGAGGAATAGATAGGCGAGGGCATAGCCACCGGGAAACATGGCGAGCCGCAACCAAAGTGGTGAGGATAGGAAAGCCTCGAGGGACGTGATGCGTGACGCAAAGAAGTCGTAGACCGCTATCAAGGCGATGACTTTTGCAGCCCCGAGAAGGAGCTGCTTCGTTCCCATCAGATCGAGCTCCTCCCGGCTCCGCTTGGTCGTGTAAGTGAGATAGGAGATCATCACTGGGACTCCCGTCATCAATAGGAGGCCGAACGGCGCGTACGCAAGGAACGAGACGAAGCTCCGCTTGCGAGCGCTCTTGGCCTCGAACGCGAACGAGACGAGACGCAAGCAGTGCCAATGGACGTGCCAATTCGATGCGGGAACGACGTAGCGGAAGGCGAGCAACAAGAGGACGATTGTCCCCACCATGCTGACGTAACCGTTGAACCTCGGCGCGACGAAATAGATGATAGCGGCAAGAGCGAGAATCATCGTCGCGTGGACGGGGCCGCCTACGATCAGGGCGAACGCGGCCCCGAGGAGGGCGTTTGTCGCATCGCGAAAGCGGGGCCAATACCGTCCGACGACGATCACCGTCGCGCATGCCAATAGAAACGCGCCGAGGTAGGCAACGTCCCGCCGCGGGGTGCCGTCAGGACCGCTATCGATGGGGAGACCAGCAAGGCCGGGCGCGAGGTCGAACACCTTGAGTGCCAACGTCCCGAGCTGGACGCTGATCATCACTGCGAAAGCGACTGCGGGAGCAGCGCGATGAGTGAGGAGCCTGTCCCTCAAATTCATGTTGCGCTGCAATTCAAGTAACAAGCGCTTCTTGCTCGAAGAAGAATGTCTGGAAGAGTCGCGCGTCATCGCGCGTGGTGCCGAAGCCTCGCTCGCCCATGTGGTAGACGTCGCCTCTCATCAGCACGAGGCGATTGAAGGCATTCTCGATCGACAGGACCAGGTCAAAGTCACTGAGTCTGTTCTCGAACAACTTCTGTCGCGTGACGCACTTTCCCGTCTTTCGATTGCGCCACACGGACACCCCTGATCCCGCTGGATAGGTTCCCGGCGGGTTCAAGTAGACGATCGCGTTCCACCCATCCTTGATGTCGTCGGGCTGATGGGAATGGATCGAGCAGGAGAGATTCAATCGCTAGCGGGTCTTGTAGTGGAATCCGCCATTCCATGGGCGTTTGGCCCAAACGTCCTCGGACGCGTCGATCTTCGATCCGCAGACCGTCGCCAGTCGCTCGCGGATCGCCGTGTCGTTCAA
>JAHFDV010000344.1 GCA_023248815.1 Myxococcales bacterium | reverse complement strand
CACACTCAGAACGGCGTGAGCTTTTGGAAGCGAGCATACGAGGCGAACGATGCCGGCGATCTGCCGCACTTTCGAACGGGAGATCGCGAGCTCGGAGCCCTCAATACCTTTGGCGGTGGCGGAGGACTTCGCTTCGCATGTGGCCCGCGCGGGGATACCGAACGCTATGTATTTTCGCTTTCCGCAGACGCCTATTGGACCCACTTCGTGAACGCGCTCTACATCACGGACCGCCTCGCAGGTATCTCGACTGCGGCGCTGGAGGCCACGTTCTGATGCGCGCAATCGGCTTCGTCTTTCTCGGCGCCTTCGTCGCGCTCTCGTCTTCGTGCATCGATCCCGTTCACAGCGACGACGTCGACGCGCTCGGTCCCGAAGCTCCGGGTGTTCCCGAGGGCCTCACGCATCGAGCGGGTCAACCGTGCCTGACGTGCCACGGCGGACTAGGCCCCGGGAGCCCGAGATTTTCCGTCGCGGGCACGGTCTATCTCAAGCGCACCGACACGGCTGCGCTCCAAGGCGCGACGGTCGTCATCACCGACGCCGACGGTGATTCGAGGTCCGTCGAGACCAACGAGGTCGGCAATTTTCGGATCGAGCGCGACACTTGGAATCCCATCTTCCCGCTGCGCATCAGCCTCTCGTATCAAGGCGAAGATGCCACGATGAAGACGCTCGTCAACGGAAACGGCGGGTGCAACTTCTGCCATCGCGGCGACGGAGACTCCACCCACTCACCGCGCGTCTACTTGAGGACGAAATGAAGCGCTTCCTTCTCGTCTCGATGTCGATCGCAATTTTTGCAGCCTGCGCAGGCTCGCCGAAGCAGTCCACGGACAGCGCCGGAGGTGCGGACCGCGCACAGTTCACGCCCGTGAGTGGCATGCTCCTTCGACGTTGTGGCTCGCTCGATTGTCACGGAAGGATCTATCGAAACTTTCGGCTCGTCGGCGTCGGCGGAAGAAGGCTCGACGACAAGTACTATCCCGATGGCCCGGCGACGACCGAGGACGAGATCGATCACAACTTCCAGGCGATTCTCGGGATCGAGCCCGAGATCATGCGCACCGTCATCGCCGAAGGAGGCGCGAATCCGCAACGCCTCACGGTCGTGCGCAAAGGACGCGGATCAGAAGATCACAAAGGTGGTCAACGAATCGGCCTCGGAGACGACGCCGACATTTGTCTGACGTCTTGGCTTGCTTCCGATGTCGACAGCGACGCGTGTGCGCGAGCAACGACGCAACGCTTGCCCTGAATAACGTCTCGCGCATTCGTTGCGCCCATTGGGCTACCTGAATTTCCGGACGCGTTACAGCGTGAGGCGGAAATCGCGAAGGAGCGCGCCTGGCAGAAGGCTCGTGTCGATCGAACGATGCGAATACGTCCCGGGGTTCACGCTGAACTCGCGCTCGGACGTGAGCGACTCGAGAGACTCGCCGAAGATTCGATAGATCGAATCATCGAAGCGCATGACATCGACGGGAGCAATGATCTCCCCTTTTTCGACCCAAAAGGTCTCGAAACGCGTGAGCCCGGTAATGCGGCAAGAATTGCGATCCGACACGCTCAGGTACCAGAGGTTGGAGATGTAGATTCCGGTGTCGAGGGCACGCAAGACCTCGTTCGTGGGAAGCGCGCCCGCATCCATGACCATCGACTGCATGTCTTCTTCTTCATTCGCGCCGTTCGCCGTCACGCCATATTCCTTCGCCGACCGCGAGGAGACGAGACTGCCCGCGTGCTTTCCGCGCTGAATCATCGCGACGCTGCCGGGGCGCGCAAAGCCGAGCTCGTCGAAGAGCGGCACCATCCCTTCCGCCGTGTGCTCGGCGAGGGTGAAAGCTTCCGAGAGCTGCACCTCTCCGTCGACGAGGCGCTGGAGCGCGCTCTGCTTCGTCCGTTGCGAGCGTTCGGAAAAGCCTCCCCAGTTCAGCATTCGCACGAGCGAGTCGACCGCGGAAGGCGCCAAGTAGGTTCGGTACGAGCCGGGCGTGAGCTTCTTCGAAGGCTTGTCGAGATATCCGAGGCGTCGACGCGCGATGTCGATGCGGCGTGCGAGCTCCTGGCGATCCCAATCACTGCCCGCCCAAAAGCTCTTCACCGCTTTGTCGGCGCTGTGCACCGTCGACCAATCGAAGTTGAAGTTGTCGAGCGCGTGCCAGTTTCGTTGACCGGTCGAGCTGGCGAATCCTCGGCAAATCCGGCCCGAAGCGAGGAGACCGACGAGGTCGAGGCCCTCGGCCGCCGCCACGACATCCGAGACTGCTTCGTCACGTGAAGGCATTCTTCCCTTCTTCTCGAGCTCGCTCGAGCGAATCTCGGTGGGAAGGACGAGATAGGGGTCCGCGGTTTGACTTTGGAGCTCTTTGCGAAGATCCGCGAGGCTCTCGTCGACGCGAGCGGCATCGAGATCCGGGCGGGACGAAAGCGAGATGGTGATCGACTGACGCTTTCCTTCGTGAACGAGCGTGAGCTCGACATGCGCCTGAGTGACCGAGGTCGCCTGCCGGACTTTTCCGTGGTTGAAACGAACGAAGTCGGACGTTTCGCCGACGAGGGTCGCGAAAAAGAGCTCGCCGCCTTGGAGACTCTTCGTCGCGTGGTCGACGAGAGAATAGAAGTGATCCTTCATTAGGCTTCTCCTCCGAAGACGACGACCTTGTCGAAAAGACAGGCGGGGCTCGCGTGGCCGACGCGAAGCACTTGGTTGGGCTCACCCTTTCCGCAGTGCGGAACTCCGAGAACCTCACGCGTGGAAGGAGAGCCAACCATCGCCAGCGACCGCCAAAACGTGGCCGAAATGCCGCGATAATTCGGGCTTCGAACGACTTCGGCGAGCTTGCCATCACGGATCATGCGGCCCCACTCGCAGCCGAACTGGAACTTGTTTCGCGAGTCGTCGATCGACCAAGACAGATTGGTCTTCATCATCACGCCGAGCTCCACGGACGCAATCATCTCTTCGAGCGAAGAGGTGCCCGGCTCGACATTGAGGTTCGACATGCGATCGATGGGAGGACGATTCCAAGCGCACGCCCGCGTCGTCGCAATCGCCATCGAGGGGTCTCCGAGACGCGACGCCGAGGTCGTTCCGCCGAGCCCGCGCAGCAAGAGGCCATCCTTGATGAGGTGGACGCGCTCGGCCTTGGTACCTTCGTCGTCGAAGGCGAAGCTCGCAAACTCGATGGGATCCGTCGGGTCGTACGTGACGTTGAGAAGACTCGAGCCGTAGGCGTACTTACCAAACATGTCCAGCGAGACGAAGCTCTGCCCGGCGTAGTTGCGCTCGTCGCCGAGGATGCGATCGATCTCGAGCGGGTGTCCGATCGATTCGTGGATCTGCAACATCATCTGGTCGGGCATCAAGAGGAGCGACATCTCTCCCGACGGGCAGTTGGGCGCAGAAAGAAGCTCGATTGCCTCTTCGGCAGTTTGCTTGCCGGAGCCTGAAAATCCCGCACGCTCGAGGATCTCGAAACCGCCCTGCTGGCAGAACCCGCCGTAGCGCCCACCGAAGGAGCGCCCCTCCGAACGCCCCTTGTCGTACGCAGTGACGGCGAGCGATGGAGCCAAAAAGTATTGTTCTGCAAACGCTTCTCCGCCCGAGTGCGAAGCGAGGAGCTCTTCGGCGCGCACCGAGAGAATGGAGGCCGAGCGTTCGACGATGCGTGAGTCGATCTTTGCGCTCTCGCATTCGCGTAGCAGAAGGTCGACTTGCTCTTTTCTTCCGAGCGTCTCCGTCGTGCCACGCTTCGACTCGTAGCGGCCTTCGGGACGCGGAAGCTTGGGGGGTGGGCTCGTGAATACACTCTTTCCGCGCGAAAGCTTTGCCCACTCGGAAGCCGCATCCGCCGCCGCACGGAGCCCTTCGTCACTGAAATCGCTCGTGGCCGCATAGCCGATACCACCTTCGATTTGCACGTAGATCATGGCGCCGCGATCGAGTCGAACGCGTGAAGGTTCTGCGACTCCGTCACGCACGGAGACGCGCGAGGTCTCTTCCTCGGCGATGCGAATCGTGGCGTCGTCGACGCGAAGGGGGAGCTTCCGAAACCGCGCTGCGACACTCTCTGGGCGTTCCGACATGGCTTCGTGATCGTACCGCAACTCAGTTCACGAACATCGCGCTTTGCGGCTCTTAATCGTCTATTTAGATGGCCTCGATGAATCAATTCGTACTCGTTCCGTCGGGCGCATTTGCGCTCGCTACCTCCGTCTCCTTTCTCGAAGCTTTCATGGAGGGCGCGTTCACGTGGCGACACGACGCAAAATCGCGTGCGCTCGAGATCGCCATTCGTCTCGACGACACGTTCGAAGCCGTGGGAGTGCGCCTCTCGCAAGACAAGCAGGGACGCCTCATCGGCGAGATCACCGGCGAGAATGCGCACGACGTCGAGCGCGACGCGGTCGCCGAGCAAGTCGCGCGCATGTTTGGGCTCGACGTCGATGGCAAGGACTTCGCCAAGATCGACAAGCGCGATCGCATCCTCGGCAAGCTCCTCGCGAAGCATCCCGGTTTTCGCCCCGTATCTTTTCCGTCTCCTTACGAGTGCGCGGTGTGGTCGATCCTCGGCGAGGAGCTAGTTCCGAAGCACGCGGCCACCGCACGAAAGAAGATTGCGCGGGAACTCGGAGACGAAATTCGGCTGGGCGAAGGAAAGAAGGCAGACGCTCTCTACGCCCTTCCCGCACCGGCGACGCTCGCCGGAGCCAAGCGCGTCGAAGGGATCTCGGAGAGTGCTTGGAAGCGTCTGCGCGCAGTGGCGCGAGCCGCCGATGAAGGCGCGCTCGATGCCGAACATCTTCGCAGTCATTCCCCGGAGGACGCGCTCCTCGAGCTCGCGCACATTCGCGGGGTCACCAAGTTTCCGGCGGGCAACGTTCTCCTTCGTGCGACGGGCGCGGTAGATCTCATCGCGTTGAGCGAGCCGCAATTTTTGGCCGCCTTCGAACGCTTCTTCGGAAAGGATCTTCCTGCGGAAGATGTCTTCGCGATCACTCAGCGTTGGCAGCCCTACCGCACATGGGGAGTCGCACTTCTCGTCTTCGCCGCGAAGGTCACGAGCCTGGTCTCGAAGACGCCCGCGAAGGCTGCACCCAAAAAGGCCACGAAGGCCGTCTCGAAGAAGCCCGCGAAGGCAGTCTCGAAGAAGCCCGCGAAAAAGACGCTCAAAGGGCCTACAAAGAAGCCCTAAACTGCGGCAGCCGAAATCGTCATCCCGGCGCGACGAAGGCGCGTGACGAGAGGCTCACCGAGACACGAAGCGGGGGTCCACGAACCTCCGCGCGTCTCCTCCGCCTCGCCCTGTGCGAGGCAGATGGCCGCTTCGGAGATCATCATCGCGGTCGCAGCGTACCCCGGGTCGCCTTTCGCGGAGACGCGCCCTTCGAGATTCGGCCCGCGTTCACCGGTTGCCGTCTCGGTCTTTGCGTAGATGCGGATGTCGAAGAAGCCTCGCGCCCGTGACTCGGGGGATGGTCCCTCTCCGGGAGCCGGCATCCAGCGTCGCGCGTAGGGCGTGAGTCCAGCTTTGAGCGAGGCTTGGCTGAGGGCGAGGAACGCGGCGACGCCGCTCGCTGCGATTGCGCCCGCAGGCCCGGGGCCGAGCGCCATCCGTTCCTCGTAGCGAAAACTACGGCCGTAGCGATGCCCTAGAAGTGCGTTCGAGCGACGCACGATGCGCGTATTGATCGCGCCCATGAAGAACGGTGCAGACCACGCGCCGAGCTCGTCGATGAACGTCACGCCCGTCGGGTCTTTTCCGTCGAGGCCGCGCGGCCCATCTTCTGGATCGAGGGAATAGGGATCCGCCAGCACCTTTTCGAGCTTCGGATCTGCACGCAGCGACTCACCGAGAAACATCATGCTCGCGACCGTGCCGCCGCTCATGCCACCGCGCATCTTCGCGACGACATACCGCACCTCGGTGAGCGCGAGCCCGCGGCTATTCGCAAGGTCGGCAACGACACGCACGCCGATGTCCGAAGGAATCGAATCGAAGCCGCACGAGTGCACGATTCGCGCGCCGCTGAGGCGCGCCGTCTCGCCGTGAGCTGCGATCATCTTGCGAATCCACGGAGCTTCTCCCGTGAGATCGCAGTAGTCCGTGCCTGCCGCTGCACACGCGACGACGAGCTTGGAGCCGTATTTTGCGAAAGGGCCGACCGTGGTCGCAACGACTTTGGTGTCTTCCGCCAACGTATGAAGCGCTTCGTCGTCGTTACTGTCGGCAACGACGAGTGGATAGACGCGCGCGCGAGGATGCGCCGCCGCGATGGTCTCGCGCACGCCTTCGAGCTTCTTTCGGTCTCGCCCGGCGAGTGCGATGCGGAGCGGTCCGGGAGCGCTCTTGGCGAGGTACTCGGCGACGAGCTTTCCCGTGAAGCCCGTCGCGCCGTAGAGAGTCAGATCATAGTCGCGGTCGAGCGTCGTCACGGCACCAGCGTTACCTCTTGCTCGCCTCCGAAGCAATTGCTTCACGTTGCGCCCCGAGAACGTGCGCCGCGATCGCCTCGATGCCCACGCCGTGCGTGACTTCGGCAAATACCGTCGGGCCATCGCCCCGCATGCGATCGGCGTC
>JAHFDV010000760.1 GCA_023248815.1 Myxococcales bacterium | reverse complement strand
CGGGTTCTCGTGCGAGCGCTTCGATGATGGCGCGCGCGCTCGGGTGCAAGCTCAGGTCGAAGGTTCGCGGACCGAACGTGGCCACGCCCGACTCCGTCAACACCAGCTCTTGTCGCAGCTTGGGCTCTTTCAGGGTCAGCCCGAGCTCGTGGAGGTCGCGTTCGTAAACCTGGAGGACGAGTCGAACGTCGCCGCTCGACGCAAGAATACTCGTGCCTTGCGCATTCACTTGAACGAGATCATGAAGCGTCGCTTCGATCCGCGCGCGCGCCTCCTCTGCTTGAATACCCCGGCGAATGCGAACGATCTCGTAGCCGAGAAGGAGCGAGCGAATGAGGAAGGGAGCGTAAACCTTACGGTTGGATTCGCGATAGGCGCGCTCTGAAAACTCGTCGGCCGATACCATCAAGCCTAGCTGCGCTTCTGCGACCGCGAGAATCGCGAGAGCCGTTGGCCAGAGCGGCGCAGACTCATCGCGCTCGACCGCCTTGCTCGCGGCGGCCTTGGCGCCTTCGGGGGAACGCCGAGCAAGATTCAAAATCGCACGGCTGACGTCGACGCTCGTGAGCTGAACTCGCCGATTCGTGGCGAGCGCCCGCTTCTCCGCGAGTGCAAACTCCTCCTCGGCGTCGTCGAATCGTCCCGTCGCAGTGTAGGTGTCGCCCAAAAGCACGCGGAAAAGCGCTTCGCGATCGAGACGACCACGCGGCGCCGCGAGCGCATCACGAACGACGCTCTGCGCAGACTGAATCTCTCCGGCGTCGAGATGCAGGTACGCGAGAAGTTCGGAGAGCTCCGAAAGTGCTTCGTTGTCCGACTCGCGCCGGGCGAGCGCAAGACCACGCTTTGCGTAGTCCCGCGACTCGGGAATGTATCCGGCAAAACGAGACGCGTGCGCCAGCCAAACGATCGCGTCACATTCGAGCGCGGCGTCGTCCTGGTCACGCGCTAGGTCGAGTGCCGCGAGAGCGCTCCCGTAGGCCTCTTCGTGCTCACCGCGGTGGACGAGCACACGGGAGAGCGCGAGGAGGCCGCGCGATTGCTCGATCTCGGTGAGGCCGTGCATCGCATTTGCCTGACGCGCGACTTCGAGCGCCTTCTCACTCGTCGAGAACATCCTCAAAATGGCGCAGTGCGCGAGCAGCCAAGTGTGCCGCTGGTGCACGTCGAGCTCTCCGTAGGCTCGCTTGGCACGCGCCGATTGAAGCGCCGTCAAATAAGGCGCCGAGTGCGCACCGCCGAGAGCGAGGGCAGCTAGTCCCTGGAGCGCGCGATGAACGTTCGTCGCGTCGGCGTTGGCCGTACCGTCAGTCGTGGCGATCGATTCGAGATCGGGGCGAAGTCGCTCGAGCACGCGGAGCTCCGCGGGCATGCCGCGCGTCGACGTGTCGGAGGGGAAGGTCGCATCGAGGATCGTTTGTGCGTACCGCGCGAAGATCTCTCCGCGATCGGGAAGTACTTCATAGGTGCGCCGCGCGTATTCGCGCACGGGAATCGGAAGACGGAACGTCGTCGCACGCTGCGCACTCGAGAAAAGAAGGCTCTGGCCGAGGAGCTGCTCCACGAGATTCTCGGCGAACGTGTCGGACTTGCCGAGAAGCACCTCGGCCTCGTTGAACGAAAAAGAACTGTTGAAGAGGCTGAGAGAAGAGAGGCCCCAGCGTTGCTCTTCGTTGAGCAGGTCCCAAGACCAGCGAATGCACGACTCCATTCGACTCGCGCCGCCGGCCTTCGACTCCCCGCCACTCAGTTCCAGAATGCCTCGTTCGAGTCGGGCCGCGGTCCATGCGGCTCCCATCATTGCCACTTTTCTCGCCGCGAGCTCGAGCGCGAGCGGGATCCCATCCGTGAGACGGATGATCTGACGAAGCTTGGCGTGCTCGTCTTCGGAGACGCTGTTGTCGCCGACGATATTCTGCCGCGCGAGGAGAATCTTGACCGCCGCGCTATCCGGTCCTCCGTCGTCGCTCAGCGGAGCGAGCGCGAGCGAAGTCTGATTCTGGACATCGAGAAGAACTCGCGA
>JAHFDV010000074.1:2934-17104 GCA_023248815.1 Myxococcales bacterium | reverse complement strand
CGCGAAGGATTTTCACCATCTGCTCTTCCGTGAACTTGCTCTTCTTCATCGCCTCTCCGTTTCGTATCGGAGAGAGCAAATTTCAGGCAACTACTGGCACTCGGGAGCGGGAGCACGTCAGCGTGTTCGGTCAATCGTCGAGCTCGGCCGCGGGGGTCTACGGCCAATCCAGCAGTGGCTACGGCGTCTCAGGTTTTTCGACATCGGGGACAGCGCTCAAGGCGCAGGGAAACGCAGACGTAACGGGCACGCTTAGTAAAGGTGGAGGGACGTTCCTTATCGATCATCCGCTCGATCCCGAAAACAAATTCCTCCGACACTCCTTCATGGAGTCGCCCGAGATGAAGAACTTCTACGACGGAGTCGAAGTCGCAGACGATGCTGGCGAGTTTGCGGTGCAGCTCCCGGCATACTTCGATGCACTCAATGAGAGCATCCGCTATCAGCTCACGGCGATTGGCGCCGCGGCTCCGAATCTCCACATCAAGACGGAGATGAAAGGCGGCCGGTTCACCGTCGCAGGCGCGAGCAAGGGCCAGAAGATCTCTTGGTCTGTGACCGGCGTCCGTAAAGATGCGTTCGCCAAAGCGAACCCGGTGATCGTCGAAGAGGAGAAGCCCGCGGAGCAGAAGGGGAAGTACCGCCATCCGCTCGTGCACGGAAAATCGCAAGAGCAAGGAATCGAATGGGAGTTCCTCAGCAAACAGCGTGAGGTTGCGGACTCGATCAAGGTAGCGCCGAAGAAACCGGACCCGACTCCGTAACTCGCTCACACCACAAAACAAGAACGGGACCCTCTGGTCCCGTTTTGCATTTCAGCGCTGCGCCAATGCAGCGTAACTCCGCCTTACTGAAACCGACCCGACAAGCTGATCGATCCGGGGCCCACGGCCACATCCACCGGGCGCGAGCTCGGGCTCGTCGAGATGAAGAGATACGTCGTGATGATGCCGCCCACGATCGTCGAGGCGCCGAGGATGTCCGTCGCAAGCGACGCCGTCTTCACGTCACGGCGGCGACCACGCACGTTGCCGTCGTCGAGCGGAATATCGCCGAGCTGACGATCGAGCGCTTTTTGTGCGCCGTTCGCGAAGATGGCCGTCGTGACGGTGCCGGCTGCGAGGATGCCGGTCGTGCCGAGCGCAATCCAGGCGGGCGTACGGCTCGGCGGCGGGCCGAGCGGCTTCGGTGGGGGCGATTGAACCACTGGCTTCTGATAGACGACCGGCGGAGGCGTATCGACGACGGGCGGGGGAGGCGCGAGCTCGATGAGTGCGCGGTCACCGCTGGCGATCTCGAGCGATTTCACGACGAGACCACCCGTCGGCGGCGTGTACGTCAGGCGATGCTTACCGGGATCGACCGTGATGTCTTTTTTCGAGAAGGGACCCGTGCCGATCGACGCTTCATCCAGCGTCACGTCGCCCTGGTGCTCGACGGTGATGACGATGTGACCGACGAACTCTTTCGCTTTCTCGATCAGCTGAGTGACGGTCGCTTTGCGATCCGCAGGAACGGCGTCTCCGCTCTCGGCGAGATATTGCTCGAGCGTGCGCAGCGAGGCCGACCACTCGTGGAGCTCGAACTGGAGCTGTCCGATGTTGAAGAGAACCTTGCTGCTCGGCGTGAGCTCGTAGGCGCGTTTGAACTCGGCGAGAGCTCCGTCGAAGCTCTTTGCGCGATAGAGCTGAACGCCGCGATTGAAGTGCGTGCTCGCGAGCTCTTTGTCGTCTGCGAAGGCCATGCGCGGAACGACCATCGTCGCGAGGACCATCGCGAGTCCGACGTTGCGTGCTCCGCGTGACCAGGACGCACGAGAACCGAGAAGTTTATTTGGAAAGGAGAAGCTCAGCATTGGCGAACACACCTCGATTTGGGGCACTGCTGGACGCACGCGAAAGAACCATTGCAGGAGACGAGCTCGAAGAAGCGACCACTTTTCGCGCCCTCGTGTCGTGCGTCGGACACACCTGCGACCGCCAGATCCACACGGAAAAGGCTATCGGTACGGATCCTTCTCGTCAATCTTCGAGTCTCCCGGGCCCTTCGTGGGACCGCCCGTGGGGGGACGTCGGACGAAGCCGCCGCCGTTGTTCGGCTTCTGCACGCGAACCTCGTCGAGCGTGAAGTCCATCGCGAGGTCGCGATCGAAGACGACATCGCGTTGAAGCGGTTGATAGCCGGGCGCACTGATCTTCACCTTGCGGACATCCGGCGAAGGGCCGACATCACGCGTGAACACGCTGCCAGGCATGGGCGCAGCGACACCATCGACGAAGATCTGCGCGGTCGCCGGATGGGCGCGGAGCTCGACGTGAACTTGCGGCGCGACGGGCGCAACAGAGGCAGTGGCCGTGACCTCGGGCTTGGGGGTCGTCGCTGCACCTTCGGCAGGGACCGTCGGCTTGCGCGAGAAGATCAACGCAGCGACGATCACGGCGCCGGCAATGAGCGCGAAAGGTCCGAGGCGCTTCGCCATCGAGGGCGGCGGATGAATCATCGATCCGGTCGTCGTTCCGCGTGACGGAGTGACGGCTGCGCCAGGAGCCGTCTCCTCCGGCGGGAGCATCATGATCGCGGTGTGCTCTTCTTCGCTGCGGCGAAGGGCGGCGTCGACACTCGAACGCAACGCGAGGCGTCGCTCCGCGAACACGGTGCGAATGTACGCGCCGATGTCTTCGTCGAGAGCGCCGGGGATGCGCGCGAGGTAACGGTCGAGCGCGAGCTTCAGCTCGAGCGCCGTTTGGAAACGCTCTTCGGGAATGCGCGCCATCGCACGCGTGCAGATCGCGACGAGCTCGGAGTCTGCGTCGGGAACGACGGTGTCGATGCGGGGCTCGTCGCCCGTGATGCGATCACGAAGGACGTCGAAGTCTTGCCGGCCGCGCGCCACGAGATGACGGTGCGCGATCGCTTCCCAGATCATGACGCCGAATGCGAACACGTCTGCGCGACGATCGACGCGCAGCCCTGCGGCTTGCTCGGGCGCGATGTACGCGAGCTTGCCCTTCAGCGTGCCCGCTTGCGTTTGCTCGCGCTCGGCGCTGCTCACCTTCGCGATTCCGAAGTCGAGAATCTTCACTGCACCGTCGTAGGTGATGAAGACGTTCTGCGGAGAGATGTCGCGGTGAACGAGCTCGTACGACGTGCCGTCTGGCTTGAGGAGCTCGTGCGCGTGATGCGCGCCCGCGAGCGCTTGCGCGATGATGCGAAGCTGGAAGTGGGTCGAGAGCTCCGAGAGGCGTACTTGACGCTGCAACGAAGCCAGCGCGTGACCTTCGAGATATTCCATCGCGATGAATGGAAGCCCATTCGCGAGACCGACTTCGTTCGTCTGAACGATGTTCGGGTGATTGAGGCGGCCGGCGATGCGCGCCTCGTGGAGGAACATTTGACGGACCTCGGTCTCCTCCATCAAACCTGCGCGCGGCACTTTGAGAACGACGAGCTTCTCGAAACCGCCGAGTCCGCGCGTTTGACACAAGTACACGCGCGCCATGCCGCCGGAGCCGAGGTGACAGAGAACTCGGAAGTTGCCGATCGTGCGTGGGGCACTCTGCGTGCCAGTGATGGCGGCCGCGGGCTCGGGGCTACTCTCCGCCTTCACCGCGATATTCGTGGTGGTGCTCGGTGCTCCTTCGCCTTTCGGGATGATCACCGTTGACGTTTCTTTGCCCGCAGCACTCGACATAATATCGATAAAGATAGAACGCCTACCCGGGGAAGGCTAGTTGCATAGATAGCTTGGGATTTTAATTGGCGCAGGTTGCCGGTGCGTGTGCGCACGCGATGACGCCTTCCCAAAATCTTTAGCGTTTTGTGCACTAATTTGGTTCTTCCGAGGTCGCTTCCAGCAACGCTCGAGAGCTCCATCGGAAGTGTGCAGAATGCATCGTCAATCCGCGCGAAAGGCGCGCGAAAAGCATCTCGAAGCGTTTCACCCCTGAATGACGAAAGTGCGCCACTGACGCTCGCGCTGTGTGTGCGTGTGAATGCGCAGCAGTCACTCTTCGACGAAGTCGAGATCGCGTCCGAACGTCTCCTTGAGAAACGAGAGTGACGTGAGCGCGATTCCGAGCGCAAGAACGCCGACGACGATCGCGCTTCCGCGCACGTCGAGCAAAGCCGTGCCACCGCCGTGAGGCGTCTTCAAGAATGCGAAGAGTGACGTGAGTGGGATGACGGATCCGCGAACGAGATTCGGAATGCTCGTCGTCGCCGTCGATCGAAGATTGGTTCCGAATTGCTCCGAGGCCATCGTGACGAAGAGCGCCCAATAGCCGAAGCCCAGCCCGAGGCAGAAGCACACCGCGTAAAACGCAGTCACGGAGAGCGTGCCGATCGTGAAGTACGCCGCGACGAAACAGACGACGGCGATGAGATACGCGAGCACTACTTTTTTGCGGCTCTTCAACTTTTGACTGATGAGCCCACTCAAGAGATCGCCGAGCGATCCGCCCATGTAGCAAGTAAGGACGGCGTTCCCCGGATTCGGAATCTCGTGCATTCCCATCGCCTTTCCGATCTCGGGCGAGAACGTCATCAAGATGCCGACGACGTACCAAATCGGAACGCCGATGAGCGTCGAAGCAATGAAGCGCACGGCACGCTCGCGCGTTTTGAAGAAGGCGAAAAAATCTCCGCGCGTGACGCCGTCGACTTTTTCTAGGCTTGAAAACAAGCGTGATTCGCGAACGCCAAAACGGAGCGCGAGAAGACAGAGGCCGAGCGCGCCACCGACGAAATAGGCCGTCCGCCAACCCGCGTGCGCCACGAGCCACGCGAGCCCTGCGCCGAGAAGGCCGACACTCGCGATGATGCTGGAGCCGATGCCGCGCGTCTCTTTTGGCAAGAGCTCACTCACGAGTGTCACGCCCGCGCCGAGCTCTCCTGCGAGTCCGATGCCGGCGATCAAACGCAGCGCCGCATAAGCGGGAAGAGAAGTGACGAAGCCGTTGGCGATGTTGGCGAGCGAGTAGAGGAAGATCGAACCGAAGAGAACGGAGAGTCGTCCCTTCTTGTCGCCGAGGACGCCCCAGAAGATGCCACCGATGAGCATCCCGCCCATCTGCATGTTGAGAAGGTAAGCGCCCTTGTCGAGGAGGTCGGCTGCGGGCACTCCGATCGCGAGAAGGCTCTCTTTGCGGACGATCGAGAAGAGAATCAGATCGTAGATGTCGACGAAGTAGCCGAGTGCGGCGACGATGACTGCGAGCATGACTTCACGTCGTGTGGGATCTACGGATGCGCTCTTTTCCCCAGCTACCATGATGTCCGCGTTCTAGCGCATTCACCACATCCAGCCGTGGATTTTTCCGAAGGGCATCTTTGCGTTGCGCGGAATCGTGAAGCTCAAAAAGCCGATGCTGCCTGCGCTCGGAATCCAAGCGGCGACGTAATCGGAAGGCGCGGCGACGTCTTCGCGCCACCACTCCGCGCGATCGACGCGAAAGAGCCTTCGAAGAAGCTGACGATTGCGAGGGGCTGCGTAGCCTTCTTGCGAAAAGCGAATTGGCAAACAGGCGACGAAGGCGGGAGGATGATGGGGAGAACATTCACTGCGCTTCGACGTGAGCCGCGATTGGCGGTCGAGAACCCACGTGTTGTTCGAAGTGAGAAACCCCACGTTTTCAGGTCCGAGCTCCGCCGAGAGCTCTTCGACGAGCGCCGGAAGCAAGCGGTCGGCTTGTGATTCTGCTTCGAGAAAGCTCTGCGCAATCGCCTGGCGCCTCTCGAGAACGGGAACACGCAGCGTGACGCGTCGCACGGGGGCCGGGAGCTCATACGACTCGAGCCGCGCCGCAAGAATGCGCAGCATGGCCTCTGCCGAATGAAGCGGATTGCCGAGCTTCAACGATAGATGACGAATGGGCGAAGGCCGCACGAGATCCACTTGCGGCGCGCTCAGTGAAATGGCCGTGCCTTTAGGCGTCGAAGTAGCAGTCGCGAGCGCTTTCACTCCAGTCTTCGAAGGCGGAAGCGTTTGAAAATGGACCGTGTCGTCCCACGTGGCGCGCAATAGTGCCGCATCGAGTCCGAGCTCGAGCTCGAGGGATGTCGCGCTCATCGCGCGTGCGTCGAGACGCTGCGCCATGCGCTCACAGAGAGGTGCGAGCACGAAGAGTAGCTCGTCGGTCTCGTGCGCATTCACCTCGAGCTCGATGCGCTCTTCGGGGAGCTCTGGCGGCACGTAGGCCTTGAGTGGATGCGAGTCGTCGCCTTCGAGAAGGGGCAAAAGACGAAGGCCTTCTTTTGCTGAAAAACGCGAACGGAGCCCAGAACGAGGCATTTGCTGCAAGTCACCGATGGTGCGTAGACCGAGCGCAAGGAGCCAATCGATCGACGAAAGCCATCCACCGCGACGCGCAAGAAGCGAAGAGAGCGGCAGCTCGGAGAGCGCGGCTTTGGCCTTCAAGGGGAGGACCCTGCGAACTTTTTCGCGCTCACGAATTTGTGCACGCGCGAAGAGTGCCGCGAGCTCTGGACCGTCCGAGATGGCGATGCGAACTTCGTGGCCGAGCGCCTGACACGCTTCTTCGAGCCTTTTCCCGATTTCGATTTCTCCCGTCTCGTCCGCCGCCGAAGCGTGGAGATGCGCGGCTCCCGTGAGCTCGACCCAGACGATGTCGAGCGCGATGTCGAACGAGACAGGGCGCCCGTAAACGAGCGCGATTTCGGCGATGCGCGCCAAGGTGTCGGTCACGGCGGCCTCACTCACGACGAGCACGCGAAGACTCGCGGCGCGCGTGCGTGCGCTGGCGATCGTCATCCCAGGACGAATTCCCATGCGAAGCGCTTCTTGGGAGACTTCGTCGAGGCGAGTGCCGCCCGAGAGATCGACCTCGCTCGCGATGCCGGAACGCCCGACGACGACCGCCAATAGCGATGGCGCTCTCTCTCTTGCAGGAGCGCTCTCTTTGAACGAGGCGCTCTCTTTGAAAGAAGTGCGGCTGCGCGCGAGCTCGACGCGCAAGGCGGAGAACGCGATCGCGAGGATTCTTCGGCCGGCCATGACGACTCTATTTTGCTCGAGGAAACGAGGATTAAAGTGAGTCGAGTGCCAGCGAGATCGAAGGGGCGCCGATGCGACCGAAGCGATCTTTTCGCAGATGAATCTCGTGCTGGGCGCGCTTGTCGTGGTCGGACCCACCGAGTACGCCGCTGCCGATCTCCAGACGAAGAGCGACGGGCAGGGGGAGCGAGCGATGGCGTGTGCTGTTCGAAAGAAGAAGGACGCGCGTATCGGTGAGCGCGAGCTTGCGCACGAACACGTCGTTGATGTCGGCCGTCAAAGGCACGGGGGCGAGCATGGGATCGACGGCGGGATGCACGTCGACGATGACGAGATCGAACGCGCCGCTCCGCGTGAGCTTGAGCGCCGTGCGTTCCAGCTGATTGCGTTTGGGACGGACGACGAGCAAGCGCTTCAGATCGACTCCGCGCTCTTCGAAGGCGGGAGCAAAGAGCGAAGCTTCGGGATCGATCCAAGCGGCCATCGTTTTCGGTCGCTTGTGGAGCTCGTGCAAAAGATGAACGGCATATCCCGCGAGACCGAGCGCATGCGGCGAACAGAGCTCCGTCACTCCGCGAGGCAGATCGTGATCGGGCAAGAGCGCATCGAGCGCAGGCAATCCAAACGCAAGCCCTTCGAGCGAAGCGCGTGACTCTTTACGAACGAGCGCGAGGAGTACGGGCGAGAGCGTCGCGACAGAAACGGCAGCCATACTGAACAGAGTATCAGTGACGGCCGATTGGGCAAGTTTCAGCGAAAAATAGAGCAAAAGCGCAAGCTCGCAAGAACCTCCAAGCAAACGTAAGGTCTCGAGAATGGCCCGACCGCTCGCACTCGGAACCGCTCGCACCAAAGGCGTCGAAGAACCTTTTCTCCTTCCGACTCACAACCTCGTCACGCACGGCGTGATCGTCGGGATGACGGGCAGCGGCAAGACGGGGCTTCTCATGGGGCTCGTCGAAGAGGCGCTGCGTTCACAGATTCCTGCGCTCCTCATCGACATCAAAGGTGACCTTCCGAATCTTGGGCTGCTCTTCGGAGAGCTCTCGTCCGCGCAATACCTTCCTTGGATCGACGAGGACCGCGCTCTCCGTGAAGGATCGACGAAAGAGAAGGAAGCCGAGAAGACCGCAGAGACATGGACCGCGGGGCTCGCGAAGTTCGGTCTGCAAGCGAGCGACGTCGAAGCCCTGCGCACCGGCATCAAGCTGCGCATCATCACGCCGGGAGCGAAGGCCGTAGGCGAACCGCTCGACGTTCTTTCACCGCTCGAAGCGCCGGCGGATCCCGACGCCGACGAAGAGAGCGTGAGTGATGCTCTCGCGGGCGCCGTATCGCTCCTCTTGCGCATGGTGAAGCGCGAAGCGGATCCGACGTCGCGTGAGCACGCGCTCCTCTCGCATCTCGTCATCAGTCGTCGCCAAGCGAGCTCTCGCGCGACGCTCGAGACGTTGATTGCAGACCTGAAAAAGCCGCCGATTTCGACGATTGGTGCGCTTCCGCTCGAAGAGTTCTTTCCTTCGAAAGAGCGCGCGGGTCTCGCTCAAGACTTGAACGCGCTGGTCGCTTCACCGACCTTTGCGTCGTGGCGCATGGGCGCTCCGCTCGATGTGAAGAGCTGGATGCAGCGCACCGACACGCGAACCCCCGTGACCATTCTTTCGGTCGCTCACCTCGACGACGAAGAAAGGCAGATGGTGCTCGGTCTCGTGCTCGAGCAGACGCTCACTTGGGTGCGCGGGCTATCGGGCACGAGCGATCTGCGCGCGCTGCTCGCCTTTGACGAAGTGTTCGGCTTTCTTCCGCCGCACCCCGCAAACCCGCCGACGAAGCGCCCGCTCCTCGCGCTCTTGAAGCAAGCACGCGCCTTCGGTGTCGGGTGCATCCTCGCGACGCAGAATCCCGTGGACCTCGATTACAAGGCCATTTCGAACGCGGGCGTTTGGTTCATCGGAAGACTCCAGACCGATACGGATCGCGAGCGCCTCGTCGAAGGGATCGCCGGAAGCGACGCGGGGACCGGCGAGGGCGTCTCGCGCGAAGATTTGAAGCAGCTCATCAAGGAGCTACCGCAGCGCACGTTTCTCGTTCGCAATGCGCAGCGCGGTGGAGAAGCCGCGCCGCTCTTGAGCACGCGCTTCACGCTCTCGTGGCTCCGCGGACCGATGACGCGCGCCGAGATCAAGTTGCTCTCGAAGGCGCTCGATCCGAACGCAGCTTCTGGTGCCAGTGCGACGGCGGCGACGAGCACCGAAGCCCAAACGAGCACCGCAGTCGCATTCGCTGCTTCCGTCGCGCCGCAAGCCGGCAATACGGTTCTCCCGGAGGCGCCGACCGGCTGGCGTTCGCTCTTTCCGCATCCGCCGGCTGCGCCCGTGGGGGCCTGGGGCTATTTCCCGCATCTCGCCGTCATCGCCACGGCGACACTGAGCGATCGCAAGTACGCGCTGGACTTCGAACGTGAGATTGCCGTCGTCGTTCCTTTCGATCAAACGGGGCCCGTCTTCGGCGAAGCACGCGCGCTCGGCTCGCCAGCGCTTTCACACGACGCCGTGCCCGGAGCGACCTTTGCGCCGATTCCGAACATGACGAAGGCCGATCAAAAGAGCTTCGAAAAAGCGCTCAAAGAGCGTGCGACCGACGAGCTATCGCTGACGCTCTTCGTGCACGAAGACGAAAAGATCGCCTCGAGCCCCGGTGAGTCCCGCGATGCCTTCGTCGCGCGCTGCCAGCAGCACATCGCGGCCTCTTACGGTGCCGAGCGTCAGACCATTCTCGACAAGCACGAGCCCAAGATCCGCAAGCTTCAACAAACCAAGAACGTCGTGAGCTCTTCGGGAGTCGATCCCAATCTTCTCGGAGTGGGCGTCGCGATCCTGAGCGGTCACATGGGCACGGCGATCCGTCGCGGCAGCCAAGCTGCGGCACGCGCCAAGCGCGAAGAAGAGAAGCGGCAAAAGGCGGACATCGTCCTCGCCGAAGCCATCGCCAAGCGCGACGCCGAGCTCGCCGATCTCGATCGCGACGCGAAAGGTAGCTTCACGGGCATCACCGAGCTCAAGCTCCGCCCCAAAGCCGGCGCGCTGCGCATCGAGACGTTTGGCATCGCGTGGCTGGCGCGGTGAGCGAGGCCGTCGGGCGCGAGAGCGCTCTTATGGATTGATCGATCCCGTCACGATCGTCGCGTGACCAGCATCGGCGGCTTCGAGATGGGAATGCGCAGGCGTGATGGTCGCCGGAGAGAGCGTCGCCGGAGAAGTCGATAGATCCGTCGCCTCGGGTGCGGCGCCCGTGAACACGTCGTCACCTTTGCGATTCTCGCGAAGCGCGAGACTTCCGCCGCCGAGACCACCGAGAAGGACGGCCAGCGCGGCGAAGCCGAAAAGAAGTGGGCGTTTGTCGGGCGTGGCTTTGGGAGCCGTCGTCGCCGTCGTGAGCGGCGGGATCGAGAGCGGTGCAGGCGAGGGGGGCGTCGGCTTCGGGCGATCCATGAGGAGCGGAAGCTCCAAATCCGAGAGCTGCGCTTGATACGCGATCTGCATCAAGCGCTCGGCGATGACGTCCATCGAGAGCAGGCGATGCGTCGGATTCGCGATGAGGCACTCTTTGACGAGCGTGCGGAAGGCTTCCGGCAAATGGGGGGCGGCGCGATCGATGTCGTCGGGGGCGCCCGTAGCGATGCGCACGACGAGCGCGTTGAAGTTCGGGGCTTCGTAGCAACGATGACTGACGAGCGCTTCGAAGAGAATCGCGCCGAAGGAGAAGATGTCGCTGCGTTGATCGATGGCGGATGAGCCAATGGCCTGCTCCGGGCTCATGTAGAGCGGAGAGCCGAGCATCGAGCCCGCCTGCGTCAGCTTGTCGTCCGTTCCGAGAAACTTGCTGACACCGAAGTCGAGCACCTTCGTGACGGGCGGCGCATTGCGGAGCGGCTTGTGGAGGAAGATGTTCGAAGGCTTGAGATCGCGATGCACGATGCCTGCGCGATGAGCCGCAGCGAGCGCGCGTGCGACATCCGCCATGACGCGCGAGAACTCCGAAAGACGAAGGCGCCCATCGGTGCGTTCCAACGCCGCTTCGAGCGTCGAGCCGTCGAGAAGCTCCATGACGAGAAAGAGCCGACCGTCTTCACACTGACCGACATCGAACACTTCGACGATGTTCGGATGACTGACACGCGCGCTCACTTTTGCTTCGAGCAAGAAACGCTGAACGGCTTCGTCGGTCCGTGCGAGCTCCGAGAGAAGGAACTTGATCGCGACGCGCTTCTCCGTCAACGCGTGCTGCGCCGACCAAACGTTGGCCATGCCGCCGACGCCGAGGAGACGGAGCAAACGATACTTTCCGGACACCAGCGATCCCGGCGCGAGCGTGAGAGCCATGCCCACTTGTCGCCCGGCGGAGCGATGGAAGTCAAAAAAGCGGGGTCGATTCGAGGCTTGGATCCGAGCCTCACGTGCGATCGACAGGCGTACCAAACTCACCGGTCATCCCGCGACCTTGCGCGGTCACGTTAAACCTTCGTTCTCGCCTCGTGCGCGGCCGGTCAGTCGCCGATGACGGCGCCGAGGCTACGAAATCTTCGGTAGCGATGTTCACGCAGCTCGGTGGGGCCGAGATGCGCGAGCGCGCCGAGCCCGTCCGCGAGCGCGGATTCCACACTCTTCGCGGCCGCGTCGAAGTCTTGGTGCGCGCCGCCGGGGGGCTCACCGATGATGAAGTCGACGACTCCGAGATTGAGGAGCTCGCGTGCCGTCATGCGGAGACTCGCAGCTGCGGTCTCGGCCATGGCGCCGTCGCGATACAGAATGGAGGCGCAGCCTTCGGGAGTAATGACGCTGTACGTTCCGTATTCGAGAACGTGCACGCGATTGGCGACTCCTAGAGCGAGCGCTCCGCCGCTGCCGCCTTCACCGATGATGGTCGCGATGATCGGAACATGCGATGCCGACATCGTATAGAGGCACGAACCGATTGCCTCGCTCTGCCCGCGTTCTTCTGCGCCGATGCCGGGGTAAGCGCCCGCCGTGTCGATGAAGGTGAGGATGGGGAGTGAGAAGCGGTCGGCGAGCTCGAAGAGACGCTTCGCTTTTCGGTAGCCCTCGGGATGCGGCATGCCGAAGTTGCGGCGCACGTTCTCCTTTGCGCCGCGCCCTTTTTGGTGGCCGATGACCATCACGCTCTTGCCGCGGAATTTTGCGAAGCCGCCGATGATCGACTCGTCGTCGGCGAAGGCGCGATCGCCGTGGAGCTCTTGGAACTCCGTGAAAATGCGCTCGATGTAATCGAGGGTGTACGGGCGGCTCGGGTGACGCGAGAGCTGTACCTTCTGCCACGCCGTGAGATTCGAGAAGAGCTCGCGTGCGAGATGGCGCGCCTTGTCTTCGAGGCGTTCGAGCTCGGGAACGATCTCGCGCTCTTCGCCCGCCTGAGCGCGCAGCTCGCGCACGCGGTTCAAGAGTTCGACGACGGGCTTTTCGAAGGGGAGGACGTGACTAGCCATGGCTCACAACGACCCGAGTTCTATAACAGCGCTCGCTTCGAGGATCAGGCAGATTACGCACGAAAGAAAGTGCGAACGGGACTGCGCAGCGCTCACTTCGCGCGGGCCACACGCTTTTGGCGCTTCACGTTGAAGATGCGGAGGGGTTTTTCTTTCCCCTTCAGCTCGGCCGGCGGCAGCTCGTCGACCTCGAAACGATCTTCGAGACGCTGCAGCGTCGCTTCGCTGACGATGATTTGCCCGGCGTGTGCGTGCCCGCAAAGGCGCGCGCTCGTGTTCGCGGTGTCACCGATGACCGTATAAGAGAGTGCTTTCGAGCTCCCGACGTAGCCGGCGACGAGCGGGCCCGTGTGGATTCCGATGCCGATCGCGATGGGCGACATGTTCTTCGCGAGCCGATCGCGGTTGAACTGCGCGAGGATGTCGATCTGTTCGAGCGCGCTGTCGACGGCACGAATCGCGTCGTCTTCGTGTGCCACGGGAGCTCCCCAGAGCGCCATGATGCCGTCGCCCATGAACTTGTCGAGCGTGCCGTCGGTCTTGAATATCGCCGCCACCATCTCTTCGAAATATTCGTTGAGCATGTCGACCATCTTCTCGGCGGTCGTGCCCTCGCTCATGCGTGTGAATCCGCGGATGTCGCTGTTGAAGACGGTGCACTCTTGGAGGAGCTGGCCGCCCTTTTTCACTTCGAGCTTGCCCGCGATCACCTGCTCGGCGACGTTCGGTGAGAGAAGCCGCGAGAAACGCTCGCGCGTGACGATCTCATGCTCGACCTTCTTCGCGAGGAGGTTGTTCGCGATGAACATCGCGGCCTGATTCGCGACCGCGGTGATGATCTCGAGATCTTTCGGCTGGAACGTGGCGACCGATTCGCTGTCGAGCCAGAGCGCGCCGATGACGTCGTCCTCGTTGAGAAGCGGCGCGACGATCGCACTCGAGATGCGATTCAAGATCATCGACTTGCCCTTCGATGCGGCGAAGTCCATCGAGGCGTCGTGCGTGATCACGCTCTTTTTCTCGGAGACGACGAGCTCCAAGATCGTCGAGCTCACTTGAATCGGCGCATCGATTCCGTCGCGGCGTCGCGCGGCACGCGGCTTCAACGTGCCGTCGGGCTCCTTCAAAAGGATGACACCGCGATCCGCGTTCACGAACTTGAAGAGCGAAAGGAGAATGCGCTCGAGCATCTTTTCGAGGTCGCGCTCGAGACCGATCTCACGCGTGAGCTCCCACGTGAGACGAAGGCGCTCGTAGTCGAGGCGAAGCTGACTGCCGTCCGCTGCGGCCTGATCGAACGGCAAGAAGCCCTTCGTATGCGCAGTGATTTGCGTGCCGATCGCGCGTGCGCGATCTTGCACGTCGACGCGCGTTCCCATGACGCCACGCGCCGGAGCGACATGCGGCGTAGGAGCTTGCTGCTGTCCGTGACCCTGCTGCTGCTGATGGGGCTGCGAGGAAGGATTTTGCGGAGCGGGGGACTGACGCGCTTGCGGAAGTGGATTCGTTCCGTACGGAGAGGGCGTTCCTTGCGGCGGCGGCGCTCCGTAAGGGTTGGGCGTGCCCTGCGAAGGATAGGCGGCAGGACGAACTCCGGGCGGAAGCCCGACTTGCTGGGAGTATTGACCTTGCTGCGGCGGTTGCTGCGCCATCGC
>JAHFDV010000074.1:0-2924 GCA_023248815.1 Myxococcales bacterium | reverse complement strand
CGCCGTGATTCTGCTGCTGCTGCTGCTGCTGCTGCTGCTGCTGCTGCGAATGCTGCGCATAGGAGCCTGGCGTCGGCGGAACGGGGCCGCGACTTTGATGCGCCGGCACTTGCTGCTGCCCCGAACCCTGCTGCGGATTTCCTTGCCACTGCGCGGAGCTGCCAGGAACGGGCGCATGACTTCCGGCCGCGACATTGACGGCGATGCCAGGGCTCACTGGCGGAGGCGCGACGGGTCCCAAGCCTTCGTCGAAACGCACGCGCGTTGCGCCGAGCGAGATCTCGTCTCCATGACGAAGCATCTGCTCGCCCTGCACGCGACCCTGATTGATGTAAGTGCCGTTGAGACTGCCGAGATCGCGCAAGATGTGGCGACCTTCACGGGTCTCGATGATGCAGTGCTCCTTCGACACGATCTTGTCGAGGAGCTGAATGCTGTTGTTGGGATGACGGCCGAGCGTATTGAACGGCTTCAGATCAACGGTCTGTTGACCCTCCGGTGTCACCAGGATGAGACGCGCCATCGAGGGGTCTAATCTACCCCAAGACAAAGAAGTGCCGTGTTAGAAAGACAGAGAAGACGTAAAATCCTCGACTTACTAAAATCGAGCCCGAAAGCGTCTTCGCAAAGCGAATGGCACG
This sequence comes from Myxococcales bacterium, assembly GCA_023248815.1. Lineage (GTDB taxonomy): Bacteria > Myxococcota_A > Polyangia > Polyangiales > Polyangiaceae > JAHFDV01. The sequence continues at coordinate 2,283 of JAHFDV010000074.1, read as the reverse complement.
CACCAAAAAGACCACCGAAAAAACCAACGGTAAACACGAGCCCAAGGCGACCGCGAAGCCCAAGGAAAAGCGGGGTTCCGCGCCGTCGTCGTCGACTCCTCCGGTGCCCGTTTCGCAAATTCCGCCTGCTCCCTGGAGCGATCTCGCGCTTCCCGCCGTCAGCGACGCCCGCGATGACGCGCGGATTTCGCCGGAGCGCGTCACCGTCGAGGCCGATCCGAACATCCTGCCGGATTCTCCGAAAGAGAGCCGCGGCCTCTTCGAGCTTCTTTCGTCGGTTGCGCGTCGCGCGCTCGAGCTTGGCCTTGCCGCGCGTGAGCCGTCGTTCCACGTGTTCGTCGCCGCCGAACCCGAGGTGATGATCGAAGACGATGTCGCGCGTCACGCCGAACGTCTCGCCAAACGCCGTCCTCCTCCCCCCGATCTCCTCTACGTCCACGACTTCGACCATCCAGCTGCGCCCGTTCCGTTGGCGCTTCCGCCAGGCATGGGTCCGCGTCTCGTCGAGGCGATGGATGAGCTCATCAGCGTTCTCCGCGAAGAGATCCCGCTCGTCGCCGGTGAAGACTCCGTGCAAAAGGCGCAGGAAGCGCTCGCCAAAGAGCTCGAGCAACGCAACAAGAACGTGCTCGGCGAGCTCGAAGGCACGGCGAAGAAGCTCGGCTTCGGCATTCGCACCGTTCAAGGCGGCCTCCAGACGTTTCCGATTCTCCACGGCAAGCCGCTCAGTGCCGAGCAGTTCTCCGCGCTCGACGAGTCCACCAAGCGCGCGCTCTCGGACGCCGAGACGAAGCTCGCACGCGAGCTCGAAAAGGCCGGACGGCTCGTCCAAAAAGAAGGACAGAAGCTCGAAGACGCTCGAAACGAAGCGTTTTCGCGGGCCGCCGAAGCGCTCATTCACGAACGTGTCGGTCAGCTGAAGACGGCGTTCAGCGAGCTCGCCAACGAAGGGCTCAATGCCTACTTCGATCGCGTCGAATCCGCGCTCATCGAAGATTGGCAAGATCTCGTCCAGTCCGACGAAGACGGTGAAGGCGAAGGCCCGGGCGCAGGCGAGGAGCCCGATCACGATCCCGAGCACGCCAAACGTCTCGGACGCTTTCGCGCGAATCTCCTCGTCGAGAACTCGCCCGATGCGCCGGCGCCCGTCATCTACGACACCAACCCGACCTATCCGAACCTCTTCGGCTATCTAGAGCGTCGCGCAAAGTTCGGTGCACTCCTCACGGACTTCACGCGTATTCGCGCGGGCTCATTGCAGCGTGCATCTGGTGGCTATCTCATCGTGCGCGCGGCCGATCTCATGGCCGACCCCATCATCTGGGAGCGCATCAAGCGCGTCCTTCGTGAGCGCCGCATCGCCGCAGAAGATCCGTTGGGACCACTCGGCCTCTATGCGACGTCGCTTCGTCCCGTCGCGACGCCGATCAACGTGCGCGTGATTCTCGTCGGCTCGCCCGATCTCTATGCAGCGCTTCTCTCGGCCGATCCCGACTTCGCCTCGCTTTTCCGAATCAAGGTCGAGGTCGAGTCTTCGGTTCCGCGCACTCCCGAGCGCCTCGTCCTTCTCGACGCGTACATGATGGGAATGGCGAAAGAGCGCGAATGGGGCCGCTTCAGCAAGCCCGCACGCGCGCGCCTTCTCGATCTCGCCACGCGTCTCGCAGGCGAGCAAGACAAGCTTTCGATCGCGCTTTCACCGCTCGAAGAAACGGCAGCTTTCGCGAGCGCCGTCGCTGCCGCGCGTGAGACCCACGACGCAGACGATCTCGACATGCCTGCTTCCACGAGCGACGCCAACCTCGTGCCTTTCCGCGCGTCGATCCCGCCGCCAGAAAAGAGCGTCGTCACCGAACAAGACATCGAGATTGCTTGGCGCGAACGTCGCGAGCGCGCAGGCGCCGCCGAACGCAGCATTCGCGAGCTCACGATTCGCGGTGAGGTTCACCTCGACACCTCCGGCGAACGCGTCGGCGTCGTCAACGGTCTCAGCGTCTATAGCGCAGGCGACGTCGAGTTCGGGCAACCGATGCGCATCACCGCCGTCGTCGCGCTCGGTCGTGAAGGTCTCATCGACGTGGAGCGTGAAGCCTCGCTGGGAGGATCGATTCACACGAAGGGACTCGCGATCGTTCGCGGCTATCTCGGGCTCCTCTTCGGACAAGAGCGTCCACTGAGCCTCCGCGCGCAGATCGTGTTCGAGCAGAGCTACGGCGAAATCGACGGCGACAGCGCCTCTTCGAGCGAGCTCTACGCGATCATGAGCGCACTCTCTGAAGTGCC
>JAHFDV010000759.1 GCA_023248815.1 Myxococcales bacterium | reverse complement strand
TTCGGGCGAGGTTGATCGAAGACACCGAGATCTCGAAGCTTCATGCCGACCATGACCTTCGCTGCGATCTTCGCGATCGCAACACCGGTCGCCTTCGCGACGAACGGCACCGTGCGACTTGCGCGCGGGTTCACTTCGAGGACGAAAATCGAGCCGTTTTGTACGGCAAATTGCACGTTCATCAAGCCGACGACGCCGAGCTCGAGGGCCAACGTGCGCGCCTCTTCTTCGATCTCGGCGATGCGTTCGAGGGAGAGAGAGTGCGGCGGGAGCACGCTGGAAGAATCGCCCGAGTGCACACCGGCCTCTTCGATGTGCTGCATCACTCCACCGATGACGACGTCTTCGCCATCGCTCACGCAGTCGACGTCGATCTCCGTCGCATTGTGGAGGAACTCGTCGATCAGGATGTGCGGATTGCCACTGCCACGTGCGACATCGATGACGTCGTCGACGTAAGCTTCCATCTCTGCCGCCGTGTAGGCGATCATCATCGCGCGACCGCCGAGCACGTAGCTCGGGCGGAGGAGCACCGGGAATCCAATGGCTGCTGCTTTTTCGAGAGCCTCTTCGCGCGTCGTTGCGATCGAGCTCTTCGGGCGAAGAAGTCCGAGCTTGGCAAGAAGCTGATCGAAGCGGCTTCGATCTTCTGCGCGGTCGATCGCGTCGGCGGTCGTACCGAGAAGCTTGATGCCGGCTTTCTCGAGCGGCACGGCGAGCTTCAGCGGCGTCTGTCCGCCGAACTGCACCATCACCCCAATGGGTTGCTCGAGCTCGCAAATCGAGAGCACGCTCTCGAGGGTCAGCGGCTCGAAATAAAGGCGATCCGCGGTGTCATAGTCGGTCGACACCGTCTCGGGATTGCAGTTGACCATGATGGTCTCGAAGCCTTCTTCGCGAAGGGCCTTCACTGCGTGAACGCAGCAGTAGTCGAACTCGATGCCTTGGCCGATGCGGTTCGGGCCACCGCCGAGAATGACGGCCTTCTTACGCTGCGTAGGTCGCGCTTCGTTGGTCGTCTCGTAGGTCGAGTAGAGATACGGCGTATTGGCGGGGAACTCGGCGGCGCAGGTATCGACGCGGCTGTACGTCGGACCGAATTCGCGGCGCCTTCGGTTCACCTCGGCGACATCGCTCCTCGTCAGCCGCGCAATCTCTTGGTCCGAAAAGCCGAAGCGCTTCGCACGGCGAAGGAGGTCGTCGTCGAGAATGGACCTCTCGAGTGCGCCTTCGAAGCCGACGAGTCGATCGAGCTGCGCCAGGAACCACGGATCGATCGACGTGCGCTCGTGGAGCACCTTGGTCGTGATGCCGAGGCGGAGCGCGTCGACCACGTAGAACAAGCGATCGGCGGAGGGACGCGCGGCGAGCGCGAGCACTGCCGTTCGCTGAGTTTCGAGCGAGCCATCCACACGGGCACTGCGGCGCTCGGGGACAGGCGCGTCCATCATCATGTCGCGCGGCCCCGTGACCTTGGGGGAGGTGACGTCGATGGTCGAGAGCAACGACACCAAGCCGTCACGACCCGTTTCGAGCGATCGAGCGGCTTTTTGGATGGCTTCGAGGAACGTTCGGCCGAGGCTCATCACTTCGCCGACGCTCTTCATCTGCGGACCGAGCGAAGTGTCCGCCCCCGGAAACTTTTCGAAGGCGAACCGCGGCCACTTCACGACGACGTAGTCGATGACGGGCTCGAAGGCGGCGCTGGTCTTCGTGATGTCGTTCGTGAGCTCGTCGAGCGTGTAGCCGATGGCGAGCTTGGCGGCGATCTTCGCAATGGGATAGCCGGTCGCCTTCGAAGCGAGCGCGCTCGAACGGGACACACGCGGATTCATTTCGATGACGAAGACGCGACCGTCGGCGGGGTTGACCGCGAACTGCACGTTCGCGCCGCCCGTTTCGACGCCGATCTCACGCATGACGGCCTTCGCCGCATCACGGAGTCGCTGATACTCTTTGTCGGTCAGCGTCATCTGCGGCGCGACCGTGATGGAGTCGCCTGTGTGCACGCCCATTGGGTCGAT
>JAHFDV010000758.1:458-2037 GCA_023248815.1 Myxococcales bacterium | reverse complement strand
CCCTCGTGACGGGCCGCGAAGTGTATTCGCAGCTGCGGTTCGAAGGCGGGGTGCATCGCGTGCAGCGCGTTCCCGCGACCGAAGCGCAGGGACGGATTCATACGTCGACGGCGACGGTCGCCGTGCTCCCAGAAGCCGAGGACGTCGACGTTCAGCTAGACGAAAAGGATCTCGAGATTTCAATCGCGGCGTCCGGTGGTCCTGGCGGGCAGGGCGTCAACACGACGAACAGTGCCGTGCAGATCTTGCACAAGCCGACGGGAATGATCGTCAAATGCCAGGACGAGCGGTCGCAGCTGAAGAACAAGGCCAAAGCGCTGAAGGTGCTCCGCAGTCGCCTGCTCGACATCGAACAAGCGAAACAAGATGCCGCGTTTTCCGCCGAGCGAAAGACGATGGCCGGCAACGCCGATCGCAGTCAGAAGATTCGCACCTACAACTTTCCGCAAAACCGCATCAGCGACCACCGCATCAAACTCACGTTGAACAAGCTCGATCGCGTCATCGAGGGAGATCTCGCGGAGCTCATCGGAGCTCTGCGTGCAGATCGCCAAGCTGCGCTCCTCGAGGGCGCGAGCGGCGCACCGAGGGAACGAAGAGGCTCGTTCGACGACGATGAATGATCTCGCGCGTCGAAAGCGCGCCACCGGTCCGGAAGTCGACGATCTGACGATCGCGCTTCTACTCGTGCCGGGGCTCTTCCCGCGAAACCGTATGTTCTCGGTGAATCAACGGCCCGAGATGCGCCGCGCCAAACGCCGAGCGGCGATGCTCCGAGGAGTCCAGCTCGAGCTCGAACGCGTTCTCACCACCGAGGACGATGTGCTCGAGACTTCCGTGCACGACGACTGCATCGTCCTCTCCTACGTCCGCAAGCGTCTCGACTACCGCCGCAAGACGACGCTCACGCGCGCCGAAGCGGATGCCATGGCCGTGCTACTCCTTCGACGCGGGATTCACGTTCCCTGGCCGTTCGACAAAGACAAGCTCACGCACGTCACCGATCGATTGCGAGTAACTTCTGGAATCCACCTCGAGAAAAGCGGATGAAGATCGAGCCCAACGCCCACGTCACGCTGCAGTTTCGTCTCCTTGACGCCGATACCGGCGAAGTCATCGACGACACGACCATGACGTCTGACCCGATGACGTTCATCGTGGGCTACGGCATGGTCGTTCCTGGCCTCGAAGGGGGGCTCGAGGGAATGAGCGCAGGAGATGCGAAGCGCATCGAGCTCGAAGCCGACACTGCGTTCGGGCCCTACGATGACAACCTCGTCTTCGAGATCTCGGCGGATCAGCTTCCAGAAGGTATGACGCCCACGGAAGGAGACGAGCTCGACATCGAGCTCGAAGGAAGCGACGGGCCGGAGTCATTCGTCGTTCTCGAGGCCAGCTCCGAGCACGTCGTCCTCGACGCCAATCATCCCCTGGCAGGGCGAAGCATCGTCTACGACGTGAAGGTTCTCGCGGTGCGCGAGGCCGCAGAGGAGGAGCTGCGCGAAGTCGCGGATGCGTTCGAGGCGGTGCGCGAAGCGTACGAGGAGTCGCACGCGCCCCCCGCGCCGAGCCTCGTGAC
>JAHFDV010000758.1:0-448 GCA_023248815.1 Myxococcales bacterium | reverse complement strand
ACTGAAGCGTCGAGGAAGTAACGACGATGCCGATCTCATCGTAATTGTTTGAGAATTCTCTGTTTGCGCGCACTTCGTGAAACGGCGGCGAAAAGAGAGTATAAAGCGCGTCCCGTCTGCCACGGGTAACCGGCGTGCGCAACGTCGGATGCCACCATCTTTGGAGGAAGTATGAGCACGAGAACTGTGAATCCCTGGGAACTCGACCTTCGCGTCCGCGAGCGCAACCTTGCGAGCGGCTTGATCACCGACAAGGACATCGAGAAGCACGTCACGACGCTCGTCGACCTTGCGGCAGAGACCGAGAAGTTCGCGACCTCGCAGCCCGCCCTCGATGAAGACGACATCGACGACGAAGACGAAGACGAAGTGAGCGAAGCGGCCGAAGCATGAGCGACGAACTTCCGGCGATCGATTTCTCGACGTTCATCCTGTCGTTGAGTCACTC
>JAHFDV010000757.1 GCA_023248815.1 Myxococcales bacterium | reverse complement strand
TCTAACCCGAATTCTGGCTCGAGCGGTACCCTTTCAGCGACAGAAAAGACGGCCCTAGGTAGATGCGAGGCGGACGTCTGCTCCGAGCGCACGCAGCGTGCCGAAAAGCCGCGGGAAACGTCCCGCGAGAATTCCGCCATCGACGATTCGGACGTGTTTCGAGCTCGCAAGAGCCAGGATCAATGCGGCGACGGCACTCTCTTCGGCCGATGCAGTCCCGGAGCCCTTGCTCGCGGTCGCGTCGAACGTTTCGCGAGCTCCAACGTCATTCCCTCCACGCACGAGAATCTCGGATGACGTGGCTTCTACGTCGACCCCGAAACGTCGCAGGGTCGCGGCGGCATTCGTCCACATCTCGCGCTCGCTCTCTCCTTGTCCGTCGAGAAGCACGCGCGCTCCTTCGCCGCGGATCGTAGCTACCGCCAGAACGAGATGCGCCTGCGTCGCCAGACTTCGCGCCAGCTCGTCGCCGATCTCGAGCGCGCGCAACGGCGCGGCGTGATGAACGATCGATACGTCCGCGAGAGGCTCACCGAGCGAGTCTGCTACCCACGTGAGAGAAATGTTGGCGCCAGCCGACTTCAACAGATCAAAAAAGCGGGTGCGAAACGGATTCGCAGTTACGCGACGCAACGTGACATTCGATCCGGGGACGACGAGTGCCGCAGACGCGAGAATGGCCGCCGCAACCGCGTCGCCCGGAATCTCCATCGAGAAACCCGCGAATGGACTATCGGTTCCCTCCGGGTCGAGCTCGAGCGCCGTGCCGAAAGAGCGGATCTGCACTTCCAGCGCTTGCAACATTCGCGGAGTGTGATCGATCGAAAGTGAAGTCTCCTGAAGACGCGTTGCACCGTGCGCATGCAGCCCGGACGCAAGAAGCGCTTCCTTGAGAAGGATATCTGTCGGCTCGGACGCCCACTCGACCTCGCTCAGATAGGTTCCCTCTCTGAGTCCTTCGATTCGGAGCGCGATCTTTCTACCCTCGATGGCGTCGAGGGGATCCTCCGAGGGCGACGCCGAAAAGCTCGCTCCGCGCGCACGAAGGGCATCCAGTGCCGCTCCGACTTTGGGAAGAACTTCTTCTTCGATAACGAGGAGCGACGCGAAGCCTTGTGCGGAGAGCACGCCGATGAGGGCGCCAAGCGCGGTTTCCGAATGGGCGATGGCGAGCGGCTTTCGATACTGCGCGAGCCCGTAGAGCCCCGCCGAATCGATCGCGAAACCATCTTCGGTCCGCAAGATCGTGACGCCGAGCGCTTCGAACGTGCTCGCGAACGCCGTTACGTTCACACTCGGGTCCCGGAGTGTGAGCGCGGTTTTTCCCTTGGCGAGCGCCCCCAAGAGAAGCGCGCGCAAGGCGATCTCTTCGTCAGCAGGTACGGGAACACTTCCGCGAAGTGATCCGCTCGTACCGATCCCGCGAACGAGAAGATCCGTCACGTGGCCTGCTTTTCCCGAACGCTCGCGGCTACTGCGGAAGATTGAGGACGGAGGGAAGCCTCGAGATGAGGCCACGCACGCCCTGTTCGCTCACCTGGAAGCGCACGTCGATATTGCTCTGGGAAGGCGTGATCTGCAGCCCTTCGAGCTTCGGAATCACGCCCGTAGCAGCTCCGAGACTCGCCATGTTGGCGAGCGGTTGCAATTTGTCGGCGCCGGCCTTTGCTTCTGCTTCGGATCCATAGGCGAGGTTCGCCGACACCGTGAGCATCGGAGACTCGACCTTGGTGAACGCACGACCCGTCTTCATTCCCTTCACGAACGCGAATGGGAACGAGAACTCGCGCGAACCGGCCGTCGCAATCGTCGTCGAAAGATCGAAGGAGGAGGCCGTGAGCACCCCTTTCGTCTCGAGGATGTCGATCGTCGCTTGGGGCAAGGTGCGCTTCAAAACGCCGTCGTGAATACGGTCGAGCACACGACGCACGCCAGCTTCGTCGCCGACCAAGGCCGTCTTCGCAGTCACGAAGGCGAACGTCACGTTGCTCTTCGAAAAAAGCGCGCGTCCGACATAGGAGGACTCGACGAGCGTTCCCGC
>JAHFDV010000756.1 GCA_023248815.1 Myxococcales bacterium | reverse complement strand
CGGCGGCGCGCCTTCCGCGAATCGGTGGGCCAACGCCGAAATCTCAATCCCAGCGCGCACTCGGGCAGTGCTTTCGAATCGTTTGATCAGCTGTGAGGAGGAGAGCGTGTTCTGCGAGTGCCGCGCCGACGATCAGACGATCGAAGGGGTCACGGGTCCACGCGAGATTGCGCGCAGAGAGAGCGACCACATCGAGGTCAGTCGACGCTTGCTGTACGTCGAAGTCTGCCGTGAGAACTTCGAAAATCGTGTCCGCGGATTCCCGAATTCTTCCGATCTCTCGAAGGATCTCCATCTCGACGAGGACGAGCGGCGAAACGTACAGACGCGCCGTTCGAAGAAGCTTCTCGACGGGTCGCAATCGGCGCTTTTCTCCGGCAACCAGCCACAGCGCTACGTGCGTATCGAGGTGCGCAATCACAAATCGCGCCCTTCGTTCCAAGCCCATTCGGAGTGAATGAGGTCATCGGGATTGCCGACGATGAGCCCCTTGAGCACCCGCGGAGCCCTCTTCGTCTTCCTCACTTCGAGGCTGCTCTTGCGCACGATACAGAGGTCGACGCCTCCTCTGGAGACCTCGACCGGAATTCCCGTCTTCGCGACTTGATCGAGCACCTCGTACAAGTGGGAACGAAGATCCGTCGCCGTACGCTTCATCGCCTTCAGCTTACCGTACGTACGTACGTACGCAACCGATCACGCTCTAAAGGAAGTGGATCGCTCAATGCCGCAGATATCAATGAGACAGCGATCTCACGCGGCCGATACGGCGTACATGCCTGCGCGATGATGGTGTCCGGTTTGCGACGGAGGGAAGTGGGCGGGCGCGCGGCGGCATGACATCATCCTGAGACGGACGTGCAAGAACGGACGAGTGGCACGCCTGAGCTGCTAAACAAGGTCTATGTCGAGTCTCGCGCGAGCAGAATGTCCCCGCATTCTTTCTCTCCTCCCTTCCGCCACCGAGATCATCTGCGCCCTTGGAGCGAGCTCCCAGCTCGTGGGCATTTCGCACGAGTGCGACTTCCCCGAAGCAATTCGCGATCGACCTGTGCTCACGAAATCACGCATTGACGTGCACGCTTCGAGTCGCGCCATCGACACGGCCGTTCGGGGAGTCATCCAGGACGCGCTCAGTCTCTATTCGGTGGACGACGAGCGGCTCGGCGCGCTCGCGCCGGATGTCATCGTCACGCAGGACCTCTGCGAGGTATGCGCCGTGTCGCTCGACGACGTTCGCGCAGCCGTCGCCCGACTTTCCCATCGTGCCGACATTCAAATCGTCAGCCTGCGCCCCACACGCCTCGACGACGTGCTCGGCGACATCGAACGCGTGGCTTCGGTGATTGGCCGGGAGACCGAAGGGCAAAACGTTCGGGCCGCGCTCACCGAACGAATTCGCGCCATCTCGACGCGCGCAGCCGCTGCCAGCTTGCGCCCGCGCGTCGTCTCCCTCGAGTGGATCGATCCTCTGATGCTCGGCGGAACGTGGATGCCCGAGCTGATCGATCTCGCGGGCGGCCTCGCGGTGGGGGCATCCGCCGGCGAACCCGCCCCGACGATCGATGTGAGCGCTTTGAGAGAACTTCACCCCGATGTCGTCGTCGTGAAGCCGTGCGGCTTTTCGCTTTCGCGCACGCTCGAAGAGCGAGCGATCATCGAGCGCGACGTACTCGCCAACATCGGCCCGGGCACGCGAGTCTATGCGACCGACGGCAACGCATTTTTCAATCGCCCCGGACCGCGCCTCGTCGAATCGCTCGAGATCATGGCAGCGTGCGTCCATCCCGAGCTCTTCACGGATTTTTCGACGAAGCACGCCGACGTGATCTGCAGACTCCGCTGAGCTCCGCGCGACCCGGCGAGTAGGCAGTCGCGATCGTTGCGGCGTATAGCTGTAGGCGACGGGCGCGAGGGAGAGCCCTTCGCGATCGAAGGCTGGATCCGGGCTACGAGCCTCGACGTCTGCGGCCGACTGCGTCTTCAACCGATCTGAAACGTCGAAGGTTCGTGGATCGTGAACAGGGCGCTATCCCACGCGGCGC
>JAHFDV010000343.1 GCA_023248815.1 Myxococcales bacterium | reverse complement strand
TCAGGCTGCCGTCTTCTGCGATCGCGAAGCCACGCGCGGAGTCACCCGAATCGTTGTGCACCCAGAAGTAACCGGGGTTCTTCTTGCTGGCGACGAGACCAGAGGCCTCCGTGATCGCCGTACTCGAAACGGTACCGATCGTCTTCGGCGTGCTCACCTTCGGACACGTGCCTTCTTGCGGACCGCTATCTTCGTCCTCGGGTCCTGTCTCTTCGTCGACACCGGCATCGTCCGTCGGCCCGACGGGCGTGGTCTTGTCGGAGCCGGAGCAATGGAAGAGCAGTGCGCCCATCGCGAGCGCGCCAAGGAAGTGAAGCTTCATTTGGCGTAGTCCTAGCCTTCTCGCGAAAAAGCGCAAAGGCCTAAAGGCGGGAGCGACCTACGCTCACTTCGTGCGCTTGATTTTTCCAGCCCTGATGATGTCGGACCACTTGTAGATCACGACTTGGTAGTGGCACTGGTCAGCCACTGCGACGTAACTCTCGCCGTCTGCGTCGGTGTACGCCGCGACAGAATCAGGGGAGCAAAAGCTTCCAAAGGAGCCGACGAAGCCGCTGCGCTTTCGCGAGCTCTTCAGCTTCGCGTACTCGGCTGCGTCCGTGTCGAAGGCCGTCTTCTCGGTGAGGTCGAAAATTTCGATGTGACCCGTGCCGTTGTCGGCTTCGTCCGAGGCGAGGAGGTAGTCGTCGAGGATCCAGAGTCCTTCGACGGCAGCGGCGAACGTCTGCTCACCGACGGGCGAGCCGGGAAACTTCGCATCGGCTTTTCCGCCGATCATCTGGCCCTTGTAAGCGCCGTCCTCGAGGTCGAAGACTTGAACGACGGAGTCTTGCTCGCTCGATACGTAGAGGTTGCCGCGCGCTTCGTCGATCGCGATGCCTTCGGAACCGTGAAGGTATTGTGCGCCGCCCTTTTCGGAGAACTTCCAGGTGGGATCGGGCGTTCCTTTTTCGTCGAAGCGACGAACGAGGCTTTTGCGCGCATCGACCGTGTAGATGCGGCCGGTCTTGTCGATGGTGATGCCGCCGACTTTTTGCGCGTGCTCGGCCTCGAACATGTCGCCTGCGACATGCTTGTACGCGGTGTACTTGAGGTCGCCCTTCTCCTTGCCAGTGGGCGGATCGAAGGCATAGGCAACGTTCGTGACTTCGTCGGTGACGATGACGCGACCCGTCGGGCCGACCGCGAGGTCGACGATCTCCCCGCGAAAGATCTTCTCGTCTCCGAATTGGCCGAGACGCTTCTTTGCCTTCGTGTCCCAAACCTGAACGCGATGATTCAAGGCGTCGGTGAGAAGAAGGTGTCCATTCGCGTTGAAGACGACGCCGTCTGGCGTGTTGATGTCTTCCTCACCGCTGCCAGGATTGCCCGTGCCGAACGTCGCATACGGCGCGACGTCGATCGTCGCTTCCACCACCGCATCGCCCGCCACTTCATTGTCTTCTGCATTCACCGAACAGGCGAGCGCGAGAAAGGAACACGATGCGGCGAGTGCGAGGGTTTTGATGGTGAGCACGGTTCGTCCTGTCTTCTCGAATTGCTGGGAAAAAGAAGCGCTTTTCAGCGATTGTTGTTCGTCGTGCGGCAGGCTTCGATTTCAGACTGGAACGTCTCGATGAGCTTGTTCTTGCGAACCTCGTCGTAGATCGCTTGCGCCTTCGCTTGGAGCGCGACGGGGACGACATCGGAGTCGCCAGCGATGTTGACGGCCTTTTCGGCGGCGTCCTTGATCTCGCCGATGTCGTCGACGGCCTTCGCCGCGGCGATGACGACACACGGGCTGAGCTTGCAGGCGTACGGCTCGAGCGCCGACGACGAGAGCTGCGCGTAACGCGTCGAAGCGGCGTCTTGGTCGTTGAGGATGTCTGCGTAGGCCGGAATCGGGCACTTGGTGCCGCGGTCCTTCAAGATCACGACGCCATTCAGCGTGGTCTGTTCCATGAGAACCCAGCGGATGTCACGGCGAAGCTCGTGGACGCCATCACCGTATTCGAGCTTCTTCATGTCGTAGGTCGTCTCGGCGATGTCACCGAGCTCCTTCGAAAGACGCTTGAAGATGACTTCGCGGTCGCCCTTGCGCGACTGCCACGGAAACTTCTGGAGGAACTCTTCGATCTCCGTCATGCGCGTCTTCTTGCCGCCTTCGGTACGCCAGCCCTTCGAGGTGAGCATCTTCGTAAAGGTCACGAGAGCGTCGTCGCGGGTCTTCTTGAGGCGAGCAAGCGTCGCTGCGTCCGCTTTTTCGGAGACGGCCTCTTGGTAGATCCCGTTCCACTTGTCGTACTGACCAATGCCGTCTTCGAGGCCCTTGAAGTCGTCGCGGATGTTGCCGAACTCGTCGCTCTCGCTTCCGTAGATGCGGCAGAGCGATTGCAAACTGAATGACACCGGGCGACCCGAAGCGAGAAGCGCGTTCGCCGCGTCTTCGACCGTCGCGGCATTCTCGATCGTGCCCTTGAGGTTGTTGATGAAGTAGTTGAAGCGTGCGAGCGGAGCTTCTCTTGCAGAAACTGCATCGCCCGTCTCTTCTGACGAACTTGCTTCGACGGAGCAACCGAAGGCTGCGAGGAGCATCGAAGAAAGGGCGAAGGCGCGGATGAGTTTCATGACTGGAATTCCTCTCGGTGATTTCTGATTGCGTTGCGTTGCTGAAACTTGAAAATCGTGGGCGAAGGCGCCGCGGTTATTCCGCGAGCTCCTTCAGCTTGAAGAACTCGTCGACCATTGCGCGTGCGTTGACGAAGCCCTTGTCGGTGCTCGTGCGGCCGTCGGTCGAAGCGATGAGCTTGGCGCGAATGCGCTCGCGTTCGACGGTGTCGATCTCGCGGAGGATGGCGCTCTCGTTGCGCTTGAACGTCGCGGCGGCGCGTTGGAGCGCGGATGCGTCGAGCTTGTGGGTGCGAACTTGGTCCATCAAGCGGCGCACTTCGGCGCGCGGGTCACGATTGACGAGAACTCCGCAGGCGAGGTCGAAGTCTTGCGGAATCGGAAGCTGCGTCGCTTGATGCGCGACACCAAAGACGTCGATGTTCCAGAACTGACCGCTGTCCGTGAAGATGTAGTCGAAGTTGCCGATGAGCGTCTCGGCGAGGAACACCGAGGCAACGGCTTCGGGACGCATTTTCGAGGGCTCGGCGCCGCCGCGCTCGGCTCGGCCACTTGGGTCCTTGAGGTACACGCCGGTTTCGCGATCGATGAGACCCGATTGTGCGAAACGCTTGGCGGCGGCGTCGCCCGATTCAATCGCGAGGCCGTACTGATCCATGTCTGCGATCGCGTTCGTAGGCGAAGAGTCCGAGTAGGCGATCTTCGTGAGACGCGTCCGGTACGTCGGAATGCCGGCTGCGCGAACGATGCGGTAGGCGAGCTCTTCGCGGATCGGCGAGATCTGATTCTGGATGCGCTGGAACTGGCCCGCGCGATCTTCGATGCCGCCTGCGCCGCAATGCGAGTTCACGCGGAACTTCTTGTTGCCTTGGAACGGCGTTCCCTTGATCGCTTCCTTGTCGTCGAACTCGATCTTGTATTTCGGGAAGGCGCAATCTTGCGCGCTCGTGTTGCCGCGAATCTCGACGTGGACGGCGAGCGTCTTGCTACCGAACTTGAGCGTGCCCGGCTCCGAGTACTCGGGGCCATCATTCTCCGAGCCCTCGGCGCCAGCATCGGCCTTGGCGGGCTTCGGCGGATCCGCCTTGCCCGAGCGAAGACGAGCGATGAGCTGAGCGAAGGGAGCCTCGAGCGCGAACTCGAACTCGTTCGTCGACCGGAAGACGCCATTCGAGGGTTCCTCGATATTCGCTTCGTCGGCCAGGGTCTCGCTCTGCTCTTGAACACACGCCGACGGGAGCCACGCGAGCGCGAGGACCGAGACGAGGGGGAAGAGGCGGAGGGACCAGAGCTTCATGTACGGGATCCCTAATGCAGTTGGCGTGCCGCACCTACATCGCCACACCATGGAGGTGTGGGTGAGCACAATCAGCGACTTACGAGCTCCATCGTCAGGAATTCCTCATGGATATTCAGGTCACCAGGCAAAAATACGATCCGGTCTGCGACGCTTTCTCGCTCCGATTCCGAGACGTTAGCCGCGCATCATGACCCGCGGACGGCGCGGATCCTCTGCTCGCGAAAGCCTGGGCGGTCGGCGTCGGCAACCTCCGGCGTTGGGAATGCGAGCTCGGCGAAGCGCCAGGCGCAGATTCGCTGGACGAGCCGATCCCGACTCAGAAGAGGCGCTTGCGGTTGCCGCGCGCGTCGAGGACGTCCGCGTGATCGGTCCCCTTCGTATCGACGTGAAGGAGCAATCCGCCGCGACTCTTGCCGCTCGTGGGGAGTCCCATCTCGACGTTGATCTTGAGGAGTGAGCGATCTTTGCTCATCTCGATTTTGTCTCGATCGCCGAAGGCATTCGGATCGTGACCGAAGACGATGTGTTCGACGTCGAGCTCGGCGGCGTAGTCGCGCGCCTTGCCGTCGTCCTCGTCTCCGAACCATTGCTCGGATTCGAGGAGCGAATTTTTGCCGAGAACCGCGTCCGACTCGAAGCCGTGTTTTCGGATCTCGTCTTCGAGATGAAGCGCAAGATCCCTGAAATTACGGCCTCCCGTATCGCCGGCGTGGGCGAAGAACCACTTCTTGTTGCGGATGCCGAGCGGAAGATTGCGAAGCCAGAGACCGCGGCCTTCTGGATCTCTTCCCGCCGAAATGGATTCGGGATCGATTTCGAGATCGTCGAGTTGATGATCGATCCCGATCAGATTCTTGTCGTTCGAAGTCGCCTTGTCGTTCTTGGCGTCGACGAGGAACTCCGCTTCGTGATTGCCCATCGTCACGACGACGCGACCGCCGACGCGTGGCGCTTGCGTTTGAAGCTCACGCAGAAAGTCGATGACGCCGAGCGAATCGGGTCCCTTGTCGATGAGATCGCCGACGACGATCAGCGTCGAGGTACCGGCCGTCCAACGAACGTTTTTGGCATCCTCGAGCTCGACGGGCGCGCGATCCACGAGGCCGTTGGCGCGGAGCAACTCCGTCAGCGCAATCAAGCCGCCGTGGGGATCGCTGAGGACGTAGAGATCGTCGTCGCGGAGGTCGAGAAGGGCCGGATAAGCGCGGAAATCACGCTTTCTCGTGTCGATCTCGGAGCTATCCGCATCGATTGTCGTCTTCGCCGTGCACGCGAGCGCAAGCATCGCTACTGCACCGAGGACGAGGGATCGCATGACCGACATGTAAGCAAAAGTAGGGCCGCTTCTATTGTTACAGAATCGTTACGATTTTGAGGCAGAAACCGACGCACCCGGTCCATCTGTCGGTCAAATCTGGATCGCGCGTGCGCCACCTTTTCAACCTCCGGCTCCCGTCCGATAGTCGGACGCATGAGTGAAACGATCTTCATCACGGGCGCGACTTCCGGAATCGGCGAGGCGACAGCGCGCCTCTTCGCGGAGCGCGGACACCATCTCGTGCTCCTCGGTCGAAGAAGCGATCGCCTCGATGCACTCGCGCGCGAGCTTTCGAACACGGTGACGATCGCCGCCGATCTTCGCGACTTCGACACCGTGAAGAAAGAGATCGCAAACCTCCCCGAGTCGCACCGTGAAGTGACGGTGCTCGTCAACAACGCAGGGCTCGCGCTCGGCATGGAGACGGCGCAGCGCGCGGACGTTACCGACTGGGACACGATGATCGACATCAACGTGAAGAGCCTCGTACGTCTCACCCATTTGTTCCTTCCGGCCTTCGTCGAACGCAATCGCGGGCACGTCATCAACCTCGGTTCGGTCGCGGGCACGTATCCCTACGTCGGCGGAAACGTGTATGGTGCAACCAAAGCGTTCGTCGAGCAGTTCACGTTGAACCTCCGAGCCGATCTCTTCGGAACACGTGTTCGCGTCACGAACATCGAACCCGGCATGGTCGCCACCGAATTTTCGGAAGTGCGATTCAAGGGTGACAAAGAGCGCGCTGCTGCCGTCTATCGCGGCGTCGATGCGCTCACCGCGAGCGACATCGCCGAAGCCGTTCGCTACGTCGCCGAATTGCCCGAGCGCGTGAACATCAATCGCCTCGAGATCATGAGCGTGTCGCAGTCGTTCGCAGGGTTCGCGGTCAAGCGCGACCCCGCGCCCTGATTTTTCACGGCTTCGTGACGGCGACCTTTGCTCCCGCGCGAAACGCGGCGAGTGCGGCGAGTGCGTCGTTCTTGAACGGCGTAGCAGAGCTCTGCTGTTGCGGAGCCCGACGCGCGGCTTGCGCATTCGAAGAACGCATACCCTGAAGATTGGGCTTCGAATCTGAGCTCGCGCCGACACGAGCGTCTTCACTGCGCATGCTGAGAGAGATGCGCTTCTTCGCGAGATCGACTTCCATCACGCGCACGGTGACGCGGTCGCCCGCTTTGACGACTTCGCTCGGAACCGAGACGAAGCGATCGGCGAGCTTCGAGATGTGCACGAGGCCGTCTTGATGAACGCCGATGTCGACGAAGGCGCCGAAGTTCGTGACGTTGGTGACGACGCCCGGGCAGACGAGTCCGGGCTTCAAGTCCGAGAGCTCACGAATGTCTTCGCGGAACGTCACGACCTCGAACGTCGCGCGCGGATCGCGCCCGGGGCGCTTCAGCTCGAGCACGATGTCTTTGAAGGT
>JAHFDV010000342.1:1286-6653 GCA_023248815.1 Myxococcales bacterium | reverse complement strand
ACGAATCGCGGCTCCCGCGGGCACACCTCCGGCGAGTTGTTCTCGCGGGGGACACGTCGTTCCCTCGAGAGCGCCGACTTCGTACCATCGTGTCTCGGCGTCGACATCGGGTGGAACCTGGAGCGAGAGGTCGACGGAGCGCGCACCGCACGCCAATGCGAGCGCGCTCCCACCGACGAGGGCCATCCCCACGAACAACCAGCGCGTTCGTTTGGAAGGCCGCGCAATCACGAAAGAAGCGGTCATTAGAACGCCGAAATCGACTTCGTCTCGCCGGCGTCGACGTAGATCGTTTTTGCTTTGACGGCGCCGCTTGCGAGAACGCACTTCACGTTGATTTCGCCGCCCGGCACTGGCGTCTTCATGAGGGGAGAAGAACCGACGGCTTTTCCGTTGACGAGCACCTTGTCGCACGCGGGAACGACGTTGATGAATCCTCCGCCCTTTGCGGCGGGAGGCGTCGTCGGCGCCTTCGGAGTCGGCGGAGTCGGAGCAACGTATGGATGCGATGGAGGGGTGGGCGTTTTTGCGACGGGATCTTTCGCGACAACTTGCGGCTGTGCTGCCGTGGGTTGCGTGGGCGTCGGCTGCTGGACCGGCGGGACCACGGGCTGCTGCGTTGGCGCTTGCTGCGTGGAGGGTTGTTGCACCGGAATTTGTTGCGGCGGCAACGGCTGAGGTGCTTGCGGGAGCTGAGCATTCGGCCGAACGATCGACGCGAGACGCTGCGCCTCGAGATAGGCATCGCGCGCGGACTTGAACGCGCCGCGCGTCTCCGCGCCTTTGACCGGCCCGTCCGGCTTGCGACTCGAGAGGATGACGACCGCCAAGACGACGACGACGAGCGCGCCGAGCGCAGAGGCGAGTGCGACCGTCCAGAGATGAGGAATCGACTGCAGGACCTGCGGCAGGCGACTCTGCGGCGCGGGTGGAGCTGCCTCCGGGGTTGGTCCGCGCTGCGCAGCTGCGGCAACAGGAGCTGCAGCATTTGCACCCGGCCACTGAGGCAGCATCGGCGACTGAATCGTCATCATGGACGCGTCGATAGGCGCACCTTCGCGCATCACTTGCGTCGGCAGTGCGTCGGTCTCGTCTTGATCGCTGAGATCTGGCGGTGCGTTCGGATCACGGCCGAGACGCGGAAATGGAACGGGCGGCAACTGCACGAGCGCGCGTTCGTCGACTTTGGGGCGTTCGATGAGTGTCTCGTTCAGACCCTCTTCGTCATACGCGCTGTTTGGATAGCCGCCCGGTGTGCGTCCGGTCGGGTCGTCGTACGTGATGGATTCGCCGGAAGAGACGCTGAGCTCGCCCGTCTTCACGTCGAGCGACGTCGTGCTCGGGGCGATCCGAGCTGGCATACCGGCCGCAGGACGAACGATGGGCGCTGCGCCGGCGATGGGACGCGCGAGACGCGATTCGCCCGAGGTATCGAAGCGCATCGACTCTGGCGGAAGATCGCGCGGGACCTTCAGCGGCTCGGCGTTTTCGACACTCAGCGTTTGCGTGACTTCCGACGCCCAACGAAGATGAGCTTCGCGCGTCTCGATGCGTTCGCTGAAGATCGACCGAACGTAGTTTTTCACGTCTTCGCTGCCGACGAAATGTCCACGCCGCACGAGGAGCGCCTGCAGCGCACGCGCGAACTCGTATGAGGTCTTGAAGCGATCCGCCGGATTCTTCGACAGCGCTTTCAGTACGATCTTTTCGAGGTCGAGCGGATAGCCACGCACGAGCGTACTCGGACGCGGAACGTTGCACTCCTGCACCTTCGCCATCGTCTCGAGATCGTTTTCCATACGGAAGAGACGCTGACCCGTCGTGAGCTCCCAGAGGACAACGCCGAGCGCGAACACGTCGGTGCGACGGTCGATGTTCTCGCCGTGCACCTGCTCCGGAGACATGTACGCGAGCTTGCCCTTCAGCGTGCCTGCGCGTGTGTGCGCGAGGCGTGAACTGAACTTCGCGATGCCGAAGTCCACGACCTTCACGCTGCCTTCGTACGTGACGAAGAGATTGTGCGGCGTGACGTCGCGGTGAACGAGATTGAGCTTCTCACCCGCTTTGCCCGTCAGTTCGTGAGCCGCGTGAAGTCCCTCGGCGGCGTCCGAAACGATCTTGGTCGCGATCTCGGGAGGCATCGGCTGCCCGAGCTCATCCATGCGACGCATGATTTCGCGAAGGGGCTCGCCATGGAGATACTCCATCGCGATCCAGTAGCTCTCCCCCGTCTTACCGAGGTCGAAGACGGTAGCGACGTTCGGATGCGAGATGCTCGCAGCCACGCGCGCCTCGTCGAGGAACATGTTGACGAAGCTCTCGTCCTCGATGAGGTGAGGATGAATGCGCTTGATCGCGACCCAACGCTGAAAGCCTCCGGGGCCGTCCATGCGTGCGAGGTAAACGCTCGCCATTCCACCCACGCCGATCTCATCGACGACGCGATAGCGCCCGAGGAAAAACGTTCCTCCTTGGCCTTCTTCGTGTTGTGAGTGATCGGGCACGGTCGTTCTGGTCTTTCTGTTTCGATGAAGAAGCGCTTCAGTGAAGCGCGTGTACTTGAACTTTGGAAATCTCGACCTGGTCGACGGGAGCGAACTTCCAGAAGTAGACGGCCGTCGTCGCCGCGCCGACGAGCACTGCGCCGCCGATTACGTAAGGCCAAGGGCTCGACCAAAACTTGCTCTTGGATTCGCTCGCGCCGCCATTGTCGCTCGAAGTGGTGAGGGCGCCGCGCGATCCCTTGCGCGGAACGGCGCCGGCCACCGTGGCCGTCTCGCTGTATTTGACGACCTCGCTCCCGTGCGCGTCGAGTCCGCGGATCGAGAGCGCGACCGTGTCGCCGTTGACGAGCGCTTTGGGAAGATGAAAGACGAGCTCGGTGGCGGTCGCCTGCTCGAGCTCGCTCGACTCGCGTCCCGATTCGGCACGGAGCGCGAGCTTGGTGACGAGAACGCTTTGCGCCGCGTCGATTTTCACCGAGATGTCCGTCGCCGTGTCGGGAGCGAACGGAGCGTGCTCAACCTGCAAGGTGATCTGCCCGATCTTTGCTGCCTGCTTCCGCGCGGTGTCGGAGAGTTGAATGGCCTTCTTGCCGAACTCTTCGGGGACCTTGAATTGCTGGTCGATGAGGGCTGCGTTGCGGAAGGCGCCGAGGGCGCGATCTTTCTGGCCAAAGACGGTCCACGCGGATCCGAGCGCGATGTACGCGTCGAGCAGCTCACTGCGCAGCAAGTTCCCGCGCTCGATCGCCGCTGCGAAGAGATCGCGCGCGGCTTCGAAGTCCCCACGGAGCCACGCCGCGTGTCCACGTCCGAGCTCCGTAGACGCGACCGGATCGTCGGCATGGGCCGGGGCGGCCATAAGCCAGAACGCCAAGGTGAGGGGGACGTAGCGCATGAGCAGTCGCGCCCCGAACGCTAAAGATTTCGGGGGCAAAGGGGAAGTCTAGACCCTCGATTCTACCGAATCGAGGTCCAACAAGCAAAGCACGCGAGATTCGAAGCTCGGGGATTTCAGCGTCGTTCTCTCGCATCCGGTCAAACCGAGCGAGCGGACGAGAGCCCGTCGATCAGGGGAAGGCTTGGCCGGGACGCCCGCGTTGGAAGTAAAAGCGGAAATCGCCCGTCAAATGGCCCCGGCATCTCGGCGGAGCTCCGGCCGCTCCGAAGCAAATTTCGCGCGGATCCACGAGGAAAAAGTCGAAACTGCCCTCGATCAAGCGGTCAGCGGCGTCCGGCTCGTCGATGACGCCGTTGAAGAGCTTCGTGAACGTGATTTTGCTCGTCCCGATGCGCGTGTCGGGCACGGAGGTCGCCGTACATTCGGGCGGTGCCTCACCGAAGCATTCGCCGTTCTCGTCGAGAAGAGCGCGGTCGACGGCGTAGAGCGCCGTATTTTGCGTGCGGCACGTCTGCTGGAGAAAGAGGGACGCCGACGCGGGGGCTGGGTTGGGATCGGGGACGGAGGCCTCCCCAAGAGGGAAGACGGCGGGCGGTAAGTCGACCGCGAGCGTTTCTCCCAAACGACTCCGCACGTCTTCGATGTCGTCGACGAGAATGCTGAGGCCGTCGCTGAAGTTTTGGTAGTCGCCGCCGCGCTGAATCCGAATGACGAGACTCTTCTCGCGGTAGGGCGACGCGGTGAAGAAATCCGGCTCGAGGTTGTAGGGGCCCGACCAGCAATCGGTCACGTTGAGCGAACCTTTTGCCGAGCCCGATCCTTCACTGATCGAACATCCGATGGCGATCACCCCTGCGAGGAGCGTCGAAACGACGCGCCGAAGACGAGAGGGCTTACGGAGGTTCATGGCTCGGCGCTCATCGTAGCGTCCTTCGTGTCCTTCGTGGAAGCCTTCGGTGCGAGGCGACCTCCGCCGAGAACGCGGTCTCCGTCGTAGAAGACGGCGATCTGTCCGCGAGTGATCGCGCGCACGGGACCATCGAAGGTGATTCGCGCGGTCGTTGGATCCTCCGCGGGCTCCACGATTCCCACCGCGCCCTCGTGGCGATAGCGAATCTTCGTCTGTGCGCGGAAGGGCAGAGTGACGCCGGGCGCCAGTACGACGGCCTCGACGAGAACAGAATGTCGCTCGAGGGCGTCTTCTTTTCCGAGACGAACGGCGCCCGTGGAGGCATCGATATCGGTGACGAACCGCGGCGAGCCGAGGGCCACTCCGAGCCCTTTTCGCTGGCCGATCGTGAAGTGATGAATACCGTTGTGACGGCCAACCTCCGAGCCGTCGCTGTCGAGGATGGGGCCCGGTCGAACGCGGCCTTTCGCGCGCTCCTCGACGAAGCCCGCGTATGCATGCGCGCCTTGGCCGACGAAGCACAGCTCTTGGCTCTCGCCCTTTTTTGCACCTGGCAGCGCGAGCTCGACGGCGGCGCTGCGCACTTCACCTTTTTTCGAGGCGCCGAGGGGAAACACGAGTCGCTCGAGCTCTTCGCGCGGGCTCGCGTAGAGGAAATAGCTTTGGTCCTTGTCGGGATCTTCTCCGCGAAGAAGGCAGGGCTCACCTTCGGGAGACTTCGCGATGCGCGCGTAGTGCCCCGTCGCGACGAGCTTTGCGCCGAGGCGATCGGCGATGACGAAGAGCTCTTTGAGCTTCACACCGCGATTGCACGCGGTGCAAGGGCTCGGCGTGTCACCAGCCAGATAGGCTTCGACGAAGGGCTCGACGACCTTTTCGCGAAACAGATCGCGGCGGTCGAAGGTGTAATGAGGAAAGCCGAGCGCATCGGCAACGCGACGCGCGTCGTATTGGTCTTCCGGAGCGCAGCACCGGCCGTGTCCGCCCTTGGCGTTGGGATCCTCCGGGTAGTCCCAGAGATGAAGCGTGACGCCGATGACGTCGTAGCCGTCACG
>JAHFDV010000342.1:0-1276 GCA_023248815.1 Myxococcales bacterium | reverse complement strand
ACGCTGAAGCCACGCTGCGGCGACAGACGAATCGACGCCCCCGCTCATTGCGACGATCACGCGCTCCTTTTGCACGGAGCTCTCTTAGAACTCATTTTGTCGGCTGTCACGCGCACCGATCGCGGGTTTCGGCGATGCGCCGCGAGGAAAACGCGCCTATTGCCCCGAAAGAACCGTCTTCACGGCACTCGCAGCGCGGTCGACGAAGCGTGAGCTGAGGTCCACGAGCTCACTGAACCGGTAGACGCCAGTCTGGAGCGACAGGAGCTCGGCGGGAGAATAGTCGCGTCCGAGGCCGGCGCCTTCGGTGACGCGATGAACCTCGCGTTCGCTCGTATCGAGGCTCTTTCCGAGCTGCGCGAGCGTCTCGGCAAACGATCCCCTAGGGACGACGTTCTTCGTTGAAACCGAACTCATGGCGTCGCCAGCCGCCGCCTTCGAACCGCTGCTTTTCGAGATGACCATGGAGGCCCTTCGACCGTCGGGCCTGAAAGGTTGCGGCTTTTTTTCGCTTCGAACGATTTTACTTCGGCTCCGAGAGGCGCTTCGAGAGCGCTTCGATTGCGCGCGCATGCAGACGGCACGTCCAAGACTTCGAGAGCCCGACCGCCGCGCCCGCTTCCGCGAGCGTCTTGTCTTCGAAGTAATAGGCATTGAGCAGCTTCGCTTGGTCTTCGGCGAGCGAGGCCACGGCCTTTCGCACGCGCGCATTCTGCTCGGCGACGATCGCGGCATCTTCGGGACTCTCCCGGTCGTCTTCGGCGAGCTCCAGGTGGCTGCTGCTCGCCGACATGAGGGCCAATGCCATCGACGTGGCGAGATCTTGGAGTGTCACCCCAACGCGCCGATCGGCTTCTTCCTGGCTCTTCGGCGGGCGCGCAGCGTTGTCGTCTTGTTGAACCTCTTCCAGCTGGTTCGTGGCTTCGAGAGCGCGAACGCGCGCATAGACGCGGCGGGGCAGAACTCCGCCCGCGCGGATTCCATCGAGCATGGCGCCGCGGATGCGAATGGCGACCCAGCGACGGAAAGGAACGCCGCGCGATTCGTCGAAGTTTCGCGTCGCTAGAAGTAGGCCTTCGTAACCGAACGAGATGAGCTCGTCGACGTCCGCCTTTTGTCCAAGAACGCGGCGCAGCTGAAGGGCGGTCTTCCGGACGACCTCTTGCCCCTCTTCGACGAGACGTTCTTCTTCCTTACGATCCATTCCCCAGTTGCCCACGCAACTTCACTTGCCGACGACGAACCGGAACAGCGTCTCGAACGTCTTGCCGTAAGG
>JAHFDV010000341.1 GCA_023248815.1 Myxococcales bacterium | reverse complement strand
TCTCACGCTTGCAGGTCTTTCGCGTCAGACGGACCTTCTGCTCGGATTCACGGTTTCAGGCAGAGACACCGGAGCCGGCGAGGCCTTCTCTCTCGTGGGGTCGCTCATCAACACGGTTCCGGTCCGCGTGCGAATTCCCGAAGGCGCGAATGCGGCGACGTGGCTGAAGACGTTGCAGGCGGAGTTGCTCGAGCTTCAGCCGTATCACCATTCGCCTCTCCCGCTCGTGCAGAGGGCCTCCGAGTTTGCGCCCGGTGTTGGCCTTTTCGAGACGCTCTTCGCGTACGAGAACTATCCAACCGACGAGGCGAGCTTGGCGAGCTCCGGGCTTCCGCTCATCGGCGTGAGTGGTGAAGACCCGACGCACTATCCGCTCACCGCGGCGGCGATCCTCGAAGGGACTTTGCTGATCAAACTGACCTTCGACGGCGCATTTTTCTCGCATGGCTTCGCCGACGAAATTGCCGACACGGTCTCTCGCGCCGTCGATCAGCTCATCCTTGCACGCGCGACGAGCGATCTCGACGAGCTCCCGCTTTTCGGGCACGACACTGCGCTTTCTTCACTCCGAGATCTGACGAGTTGGGCGCGCCTTCAAGACGCACTCTTCACCGATCCCCCGGCGCCGCTCCAACTTCCTTCGGATGGCGGCGACGCACGCTCGTACGAAAGGGCACGTGTCGCAGTCGCGTTCGATCCTCCACTTCTCGCAGCGCTGAGCAACGAAAGTGATCGAGCGAGCGTCGATACCTTCGTGCTCGTTTTGGCGGCATATGCGGTCTTCATGGCCAGGCAGACGCGGCAAAACGACTTCGTCATCGGTACTCCCACGCCGGTACGCATTCGCCTTTCCGTCGCGACGACCTTCGGATCGCTCGTTCGAGAAATCTCACGCTCTCTTCGCGTCGAAAGCGAACCGCGATCGCGGCGAGGGCCTCTCGATACGGATCGACTGAAAGAACTCGAAGCGACCACGAAATACAGCTCCGTCTGCGTCGTCAGAAGCTCAGCGAAGTCCGAGCCGCATGCACCGGGATCGCTGATCCTCGAAGTCGCAGAGACGGCAAGCGGCTGCGCTCTCTCGTACGACAGGCGAGACCTCGAGCCTCGCGCCGCCGAGGGCTATCTTCGGACGTTTACCGCGCTCGCGCGCGAGCTCCTCGCCGACACCGACCGAGCTGCGCTCGGCGCACCCTTCTTCCGCGACGAGGCGCATCGGAAGCTCGAGACGGGCGCGACGTCCACGCTCCCAGAAGCCTCGCTTCTCGAACAGTTCGAGACGACGGCACGCGCTCACGGAAATGCCGTTGCGTTGATCTGGAAGAATGACTCGACGCTCGAAAGCCTAACGTTCGCGGATCTTGATCGTGAAGCGAACGTTCTCGCAGGACGCCTTTTGCAGCGCGGAATCGGCCTCGACGATCTCGTGGCGATCTCGCTCCCACGAACCCCTTCGCTCGTCATCGGGATGCTAGCGGCGTGGAAAGTCGGTGCCGCGTACCTGCCGATCGATGGCGATCTGCCCGACGCACGCAAGGTGGTGCTGGCCGAAGCGGCGAACGCGATCGTCCACGGTGACGATGCGACCTGGGCCGAGAAGGTAGCGATCCCGAAGGTTGGCGTCGAAGGCCCCCCGGTCGACCACCCGGATTTCTCTTCTGTGCGTTCTCACCCAGACCTTCGCGCGTACGCCATCGCAACCTCCGGTTCGACGGGAACCCCGAAGAGCGTGGAAGTGACGCATCGCGGTCTTCACAACCTCGTTCATTGGTTCGCCAAGACGTATGCGCTCTCGAGGGCAGATGTCGTCGCGCAGCAGGCATCGATGGCCTTCGATGCTTTTGCCCTCGAGGTCTGGCCTGCTCTCATCGCTGGCTCGACGGTCGCATTCGTCCCAGACGCTCTCCGCCTTGCACCGGAGGAGCTCGGCGCATTTCTTCGCGAGACGCGCGTCTCGATTCTCCACGTGCCGCCCCTGATCGCGGACGCCTTGATCTCGACGCGCGCTCTCGTCGGATCTTCTCTACGCGCATTGCTCACGGGGTCGGACCGCCTCGCACGCTCTCCTTCCGAACCGCTTCCATTCGGATTCTTCAATCACTATGGCCCGACCGAATGCGCGATCCTCGCCGCGCGCGCCGAGATTCATTCCGGCGACGAGCGCGTTCCTCCGATCGGCCGTCCGCTCGACAACGTGCGGCTACATGTGCTCGGCGCATTCGTCGATGCAGCACCGATCGGCGCGCCGGGGGAGCTCGCGATCGCGGGACGCGGCGTCGGACGCGGGTATCTCGGCCAGCCGGGACTGACTGCCGAACGTTTCGTTCCGAATCCCTTCGCAGACGAGCCCGGCGAGCGCCTCTATCTCACGGGCGATCTCGTTCGCTTTCGTAGCGATGGGCAGCTCGCGTTCCTCGGCCGCGTCGACTTCCAGGTCAAGCTTCGCGGCTTCCGTGTGGAGCTCGGCGAAATCGAGCACGTGCTCGAAGTCCACGAAGGCGTCGCTGCGACGGTCGTCGTTCCCATCGGAAGCGAAGCAAAGAAGCAGCTCGTAGCCTACGTCGTTCGCAGAGCACCCTCGGCCGAGGAAATTCCCGCGCACGGCAAAGGCGACGACGAGACGAGCTTCACGGAGAAGCTGCGTCGGCATCTCGCGTCGTCGCTTCCGGAGTACATGGTGCCGGCGATCTTCGTCTATCTCGAAGCAATCCCGCTCAATCAAAATGGAAAGATCGACCGAAGGGCGCTTCCTTCTCCAGGCGCGACGAAGACGAGCAGACGCAATTACGTCGAGCCGACTACACCAGCAGAGAGAGTCGTCGCCAACGCGTTCAGCGACGTGCTCGGCGTGGATCGCGTGAGCCGTGAAGACGACTTCTTCGAGCTGGGCGGAGATTCGATTCGCGCGATGCAATTGGTCTCGCGCATTCGCTTGGCCGGATTCGAGGTGAAGATCGCACAGCTCTTCGATCACCGGTCCGTCACGGGATTGGCCTCGGTCCTCGTGCGCGAGCAGGGCAGCGGATCGGATGCCACACGAGAATTCGAGCCCGGACTCGCTCCACTCGGCGCCGTGCAAGGAAAGTTCTTCGACGACAACGGTGCGATTGCCCACTTCAATCAGTCGCTCCTGCTTGCGATTCAATTCGCATTCGCGCCATCTCGCGAACGTATCGAAGACGTCGTGCGCGTCTTGGCGAGCCACCATGATGCGTTGCGCCACCGTTTCGCGTTCGATTCGTCCAGCGGAGAGTGGATGCAGACGGCGATGGGAGACGTCGCGCAGAATGCCGCGAGCCATTTCGATTTCTCGTCTTTGGTCGGCGACGAACGCGTGCGCGCCGTCGAGGAAGAATGCGAGCGGTTGCAGACCAGCCTGAATCTGCAAGACGGACCCCTCTTTCGCGTCGCTGCGTTCGACATGGGTCGAGGATCTCCGTCGAGGATCTTTCTCGTCGTTCACCATCTCGTCGTCGACGGCGTCTCGTTCCGCGTGCTCATCGAAGACTTGGTGACATTGCTCGAGTTCGACGGCCACCTCGAGGCTGCAACCTTGCCACGCAAGACGGCGCCTTATCGCGCTTGGCTTCTCGAGATGAAGCGACGAGCGACGACGGACGTCTTTTTGAGAGCGGCAAAGTTCTGGCTCGATGGCATTCCAAAAGAAGTCCGACCGCTTCGGACCGACTTCATTCCCAAAGAACATGAGGTTCTCGGCAATGTGTCGTCGGTCTCGACGACTCTCGCGCGCACCCTCAGCCGAACGGTGCTCACGACGGCACTCACTCCTCTTCGGCTCCGCGCGGACGAGCTATTTCTTGCCGCGCTCGCGATGACGCTCGGCGAAGACGGGCGAACGTCACTCCTCGTGAACGTCGAAGGACACGGTCGCGACGAAGAGGCGTCGGGGCTCGACGTCTCGCGCACCGTCGGATGGTTCACATCCGTCTTCCCGGTCAACCTCCGTTGGAATCCGATCTCCTCGCTGCTCGATGTCCTCCTCAGCGTCAAAGAGACGATGCGAAGCGTTCCTCTTCGAGGAATTCCCTTCGGTGTAGTGAAGGGCGCGGAAGGGACCGATACCGCACGGGCACTTTCCGCACTGCCTGCACCTCAGATTGCGTTCAACTACTTGGGACAAACGAGCTCCGGTGCTTCTTCCGAGCCGACCGCTCCGCCGCCGCGCATCACGATGGCGGGCGAAAGAACCGGCTCCGACGTCTCTCTCGAGGCGCCAGCGCAGCATCTTCTCGAGTTCAATCTCATCGAGCGCGGCGGCGTGCTCGAGGTCACGGTCCTCTATCGACACGACGCGTTCGCCGAGAAGAGCGCACGAGCGCTCCTTTCACGCTTCGGTGAAAATCTCGCGGTGCTCGCGAGCGAGGCTGCCGGCGCCGATCCCGCCATCGCGGCGCAAGCGCGGATCATCTACGAGTCGGTCGGCTGCGTCGTCCCGATTCAACCCGAGGGCGACCGCGTACCGCTCTTCCTCGTGCATGCTTTGAACGGGAACCCTCGGTTTTACGAGCTTCTTGCTGGCTCGCTCGGCAAGAGCCAACCGGTCTTCGGTCTCGAAGCCGTCGGGAGTAAGGGAGAAGTGGAGCCCCTCGATTCGATGGCCGCAATGGCGGAGCGCTACGTGACCGACCTTCGCCGCTTTCAACCGCGCGGGCCCTACCGCATCGGAGGATTCTCCGGCGGCGCGCTCCTCGCGTACGAGATGGGTCTCCAGCTCGAGCGCATCGGCGAAAGCGTCGCTCAAGTGGTGGTGATCGACGCAGTTTCCCCGGGCTTTGCGCGCGATCCGAAAGAGCTCGCGCAGTACGACCTTCTCATCGCGCGTCTCGAGACGGCACTCGAAGAAAACACGCCGATGACGATGACCGACCTCTCGACGCTCGTGGAGCAGAGCTTCGTCGAGATGCTTTTATCGATTGGCTTCCTGCGTGACGTCTCCGTGGTGACACATCCTCTCACTCGAACGGAGCTCGCCTTTTTGAAGGTCTGTCGTGGGGTCGTTCGCGCCGACGTGACCTACGTACCGAAGGCGCGCCTTCTTGCGCCACTCGCCGTGGTCGTCGCGACCGAGGACAAGGTGGCCTCTTGGCCCACCCTGGAGGAGCTAGAGGCGGCATGGCGTCGCCACGCGAAAGACGTTGTTTTGACGACAGTTCGCTGCGCGCATGATGAGATCGTATTCCAAGAGCCTCACATCTCCGAGGTGGCGCGCATCTTCCAGGAGACGAAAGGGGAACGAGGAGAAGGATGACGAAGCTCGAGATTCCACGAATCAAGAAACCGTCGCTCGAAGTGTTCATCGATCGATACTTCGAGCCGAGCTTGCCTGTCGTCATCGAGGGGGGACTCGACGGGTGGCGCGCGATCTCGACGTGGACGCCAGAGCATCTCGCGGATGTCGCTGGCTCACGCGACGTCGAAGTCACTACGGAGACGGACGGCTACTTCAACAAGCCCCGCATGCCAGAGACCATGTCGCTCCGTGCGTACGTTGCGCTCCTGCAAAATCCGAACAGCTCGGCGATCGCCTATATCAAGCAGCAAGATATTTCGGTGCTTCCCGAGCTCGCAGCCGACGTGCAGCCCATCCCGTACGCCTCGAATACGAGCATTCGCCTGACCAATCTCTGGTTCGGTCCCGGCGGCACGAAGACTCCGCTCCATTTCGATCGCTACGAGAATCTCTTCGCTCAGGTGTACGGCAAGAAGTCCTTCGAGCTCGTGCACCCAGAAGACCTCGATCGCACTTACCTCCGCGCGCTCGACAGTGGTGCGCCTCACATCAGCGACGTTCGGTGCGATGCAGTAGACCTCGAAAAGCATCCGAAGTTCGCGGGCGCGCGTCGCGCCCAGGTCACCCTCGAAAAGGGGGAGATGCTTTTTCTTCCCGCCTACTGGTTTCACGAGGTGACGAGCCTCGAGACGTCGATCTCCGTGAACACTTGGCTTCAGTCGAAGCTCTCTCGCTTCACGACACCAGGCGCCCTGAGAGAGGTGGCGATCGCGCCGTTCTTCTTGCCGCCACCGATTCTCTTCGAACAGTTCGAAGCGCATGGACTCGGCGCCCTCGCCGACCACGTCGAGCTTCTCTTGCGAAAAGAACGGAAGGCAGGCGCCTTGCTGTTCGCAGGTTTCTTCCTGGGTAGCTTTCTCGCGTATCTAGGAATGCAAAAAGGGCTTCAAATCGAGGAGCTCCTCAGTCCGCGTACCCCCGAAGAGGACGAAGCGTTCGCCGCAAGCATCGTCGAGTCGTCTCCTCTCGAAGCGGGCACGAAAGAATCGATCCGTCGCTGGATGGACGCATCGCTCGCAGCTCGAAAGAAGATCGTAGCCACCAACGATTTTTCGGGAATCGGGAGCGACGAGGACGGAAAGCTCGCGCTCGAGATCTCGAACTTTATCCGTAGCCAAACGGCCGCACTCGGGAGCGAATCATGAAAATCGGAATGATGGGATTTCGGAGCTTTGGATACGGTCTGATGGCGCGCGGTCACGAAGCCTTTCTCGGAAGCCTGGCAGATGCACTCGTACGCCGTGGCCACGAGGTGATCTTCTACGGCCCGCCGAACTTCAAGACGATCGCCGAGCTTCGCTCGTTCGACGAGGTTCCCATCGAAGAGAACCCCGCCTTTCTCGCCGTCC
>JAHFDV010000755.1 GCA_023248815.1 Myxococcales bacterium | reverse complement strand
C
The DNA here is from genome assembly GCA_023248815.1 of Myxococcales bacterium. GTDB lineage: Bacteria > Myxococcota_A > Polyangia > Polyangiales > Polyangiaceae > JAHFDV01. Next base: position 2,055 of record JAHFDV010000755.1, on the reverse strand, counting down.
GAGGAGCTGCATCGCTTGTCCGAGATCTCCCTCGGCTTCGCGCATGACCTGACCGAGAACGTAGAGGCCGACGATGCCCTCAGGGTTCTTTTCGAGCCCTTTTTCGGCCTTGGTTCGCGCCGAGATGAGATGGCTCTGCTGGAACTCTTTGAAGGCGTCGAGCTCTTCTTGGTTTGCGCCGAGACCATTCGTCACCGCTTGCTGCGCAGACGTCGTCGCCTCGCCGCCGAGAAGAACCCCGGCGAGCAAGACGGCTGCGAGCTGTGAACGAAAGCGGCGGAACATGATTCGGAGGGCGTCCTGAAGGCGAGGTCAGCGCGTCACGGTCGCGCGAGCAAGACGCTCGAGCGGCTTCGACATGCAGTCACGGAGGACCATCTCGACCGAGTCGGCGCCAGGCGCGAGCTCGAGACGGTGGCCGTAGATCAGGGGCGCGAGGAACGCGACGTCGTCGGCATTGACGAAGTCACGGCGCTGCATGACGGCGCGCGCTTGGAGGGCCGGGAGCCAGAGGACTAGCGAACGCGTCGAAGCGCCTTGGAGAATGCGCGGATCTTTGCGGGTCTCTTGCGCGATGTCGACCATGCATTCGTGGACGAAGGGTGAGACCTGCACGAAGTTTTCGATGCAACGGCGCGAGTCGATGATTTCCGTGCGCGTCACGCGCGGAAGATTGCCAGCGACGCCGACTTTTCGTTGCTTCGCGGTCGCCAGGAGCTCGAGCTCTGCTTCGCGACTGATGTGCGTCATCTTCACTTTGAAGAGGAAGCGATCGAGCTGGGCTGCCGGGAGCGGGAACGTTCCCGCGAGGTCGAGCGGGTTCTGCGTCGCGATGACGAAGAAGAACTCGTCGAGGCGGCGCGTGCGATTGTCGACCGTGACCTGCTTCTCGGCCATGGCTTCGAGCATCGCGGACTGCACCTTCGGCGAGGTGCGGTTGATTTCGTCGGCGAGGACGATGTGCGCGAAGATTGGCCCTGGACGAAAGAGAAAGCGGTTCGTGTTCGGGTCGAAGATCGACGTGCCCGTAACGTCGGAAGGGAGGAGGTCCGGCGTGAATTGAATGCGGCGGAACGTGACGATGTCGTCGTTGGGATTGTCGTCGACGATCGAGTCGCCGAGCCCTTTCGCGAGCGTCGTCTTTCCGGAACCCGGGAAGTCCTCGAGGAGGATGTGCCCGTCGGCGAGCATCGAGACGATGATGATCTCGATGACGTTGTCACGGCCACGCACGGAAGCGCGGAGACGACCGCGAAGACGTTCGACGACGCCCCAAGCTCCGTTGAGATCGCGAATGGGCGGAGCGAGCTGACTCGTGACGTGGTCGCTCTGCTGGAAATCGGGATCGCGTGATGTCGTTTGGGTCATGTCTTCCTCTCATTCGTACGAATCGATGCGGTTCACTTGCTCCACAAGAACGACAGTGGATTCAGGATACCGAAAAATCTCCGAGTCTTCGTGGCGTGCGCGCGAATTTCGCCCTTGAGCTTCTCGATCGCGTCGGCCCACGTGCTCGACTGGAACTCGGGACGCGTCTCTTCGACGTAGGGACCACGGAGGAGTCCTGCCGTGTGGTGCGGCGTCATCTCCGAGAGACTCGGGTACTTGTCTTTGATGCGCTCTGCGAATTCTTCACGCGTCTCGCTGGGCTTGCGCGCAACGCCAATGGCCGAGAGTCGATCGATCATCGTGCGGTAACCAACGCGCGGAAGGTCGTGGCTGCCGGAGAACGCAGGGGCGATGAGTCGCCAGATTTTGATGATGTAGGCGATGACGAGCGGAAGCACCGCGGCGATGAGCGCGAGCAAGAGGAAGATCTCGATTCCGAATCCTCCGCCGCCTCCGCCCTTCTTTCCTTGGCCTTTTTTGCCTTTGCCCCGCGCTTGCTCGCCGAGCTTTCGTTGCTGCTCTTCGTCGGGCGGATCCCCCTTCGACTCATCGAGAGACTTTTGCGGAACGATTTCGAGAGGTAGCCAGCCGATGTCTCGGAGGTAAATCTCGGGCCAGACGCGGCCGTCGCCCGACTGAATGACGAGGTTCGAGCCCTTCCTTCGC
>JAHFDV010000754.1 GCA_023248815.1 Myxococcales bacterium | reverse complement strand
CGCTTCGGAGACGTCCCGACAGAGGTGACGGCGAAGAGCTCACTCCTCGGCCTGCGCGCGAGTTACCGCGGTCGGGCGAGCAAAATGTTGTCGGTGATGGTCGGCGTCGATGCCGAAGTCGTCGATACGGAAGAGTCGCGTTCGGGATCGATTGTCTCTCCACCTCGCGAAGGTGATCTGCGCGTCTTCGGGCAGCCGCCTCTCGATCGCGTGAACGCGGATCGCTGGAACGTGACGCGTGTCGGCCTCGCGCCCTTCGGTGAGCTCGACGTTGCGCTCTTCGAAGACAAGCTCCACATCACGCCGGGGTTGCGCTTCGATCCTTACGTCACGAGCGTCAGTCGCGTCACCCCGCTCGTCGGCGACACGCCGGGAGTGGGGGCGTTTCAAGATGATTCCGCGATCGAGCCGCGTCTCGCCATTCGCTATTCGCCGACGAAACGAGCGTCCTTCAAGGTCGCCTACGGCCGCTACCATCAGAACGCGTCACCGGATGACCTCTCGGCGGTGTTCGGCAATCCGGTCTTACCGACGAGCTCGGCGAATCACGCGCTCTTCGGTGCGAGCGCTCGCCTCACGAAGACGACGACGCTCGAGACGACGACGTTCTATCGCACGTCCGACGACCTCGTGATTCGCAACCCCGCGTCGTCACCACTTCTTGCGCAAGCGCTCGTCGCGCAAGGGCAGGGACGCTCGTACGGCATGCAGGTGATGCTACGGCAGGAGCTCGTTCACGGTCTCTTCGGTTGGGTGAGCTATGCGATCGTTCGCAGTGAGCGCGTCTATTCGCCGGCCGAGGGGTTCAAGCCATCGGATTATGATCAGACGCACGTGCTCACGGCGCTGGGTAGCTGGGACCTCGGCAAAGGGTTCGAGGTCGGAGCGCGCGCGCGCTTCGCGACCGGATTCGCGCGTACGCCGGTCGTCGGAACGTACCTCGACACGCGGCGAGACACGGTTCAGCCTATTTTTGGCGACCGAAACAGCATTCGCATCGATCCTTTCTTCCAGATTGATCTCCGCGCTTCGAAGCGTTTCAAGCTCCCCGATGGCGAGCTCGATGCCTATCTCGAGATCCAAAATCTTCTCAACCGGAAGAACCCAGAGGAGCTCGTCTACTCGAGCTCGTATCGCGAGCGCGGATCGATCAATGGCCTTCCGATTCTCCCCGTCGTCGGCTTGAGGTGGTCACGATGATTCGATCGATGAAGACATTCTCTCCCTTCCGAGCGCTCGTCGCGCTTCTCGTCGTTTCGTGCCGTCCGACATTCGACGAAAATGATTCCGAGATCGACGCGCGGCGCATTCTTGCCGTGGTCGCGAATCCTCCCGACGCGAAGCCGGGTGAGATCGTGAAGGTGACGTCGCTCGTCGTCGATCCGTCGGGGGCGATCGTCACTGACGCGCGCGCCTCGTTTTGCAACGTGCGCCGCTCGCTCGACGACTCTGGGCCCGTGAACAAGCTCTGTTTGCGGGAGACGCCGACGACGCATGCGCCCATCGACACCGTCGCTGGCGCGGCGCTTTCCAACGAGACGTGTCGACTCTTCGGCCCGGATCGTCCCATTGCGAAAGCAGGCGAGCCCGCGGGACGTCCCGTCGATCCCGATGCGACGGGTGGTTACTATCAACCCGGGCTCTTGAGTGTCGTGGGGGCCAACGCGTCGATCTTCGAAGTACGCATTCGCTGCGGTCTCATCGGAGCCACGCAAGAGAACGCGAGCGAGTTCGAGCGTCGCTATGCCGTGAACACGAACCCGGCGTTCACGGTCTCGATGCGACAGGGTGACGGAAGTATCGTTCCCGTCGCAGAAGAAGTCGTTGCTGCCGCCAATACGGACGTGAGTTTCGTCGTGGGCTGGAACGATTGCCCCGTCGAGGGAACGTGCGACGGAGCCGAGCGCTATGTCGCGTATTCCGAAACCGCGCGTGCTCTCGCTGCCAAACGCGAAGCGATTCGTCTCGGTTGGTTCACGACAGAGGGGTCGTTCGCGAACGATCGCACGGGACGCGACGAAGGAGAGATCGTAACCACCTCCGAAACTCGACTCCGT
>JAHFDV010000753.1 GCA_023248815.1 Myxococcales bacterium | reverse complement strand
AACGATTCGGAGCATCCACGAGCTCCGCGAGAAGCTCTTCGGCGCGTGGATGCGGTTCCATGGATGAGGAGCTTCAGGCCTTCTTCGCGAGCGAAGCCTTCACGAGAGAGACGATTCGTTCGAGGTCGGCCGCGTCGAGCGCTCCCATGTTCGCGATGCGGAAAATCTGGCCCATGAAGGGCCCCTGCCCCGCATAGATCACGTACCCGCCTTCTTTCATCGTGTGATGGAGGTGCTCGTAATCGAGACCTGCGGGCAGCGTGAACGAAACCAAAGTCGCGCCGTAGACACCCGGGTCACCGAGGAACGTCTGAATTCCGAGATCGGCGAGTCCCTTCACGATCGCATTCGATCGATCACGGAAGAGCTTGTGACGCGCTTCGAGCCCGCCTTCGGCTTCCAGCTCGCGCAGAGCTTCGCGCAGCGCGTAGAGCACGTGCACCGACTGCGTGAACGGCGAAAACCCCTTCTCTTGCTCTTTGCGATACCGATAGAGGTCGAGATAGACGCTCGTCGCACCCGTGGTGCGCGAAGTGAACGCGTCTTTGCGTGCAACGACGAACGCGATGCCGGGAACGCCGTGAAGGCATTTGTTTGCCGTGCCGGCGACAGCTTCGAGGTTCCACTCGGCGAATCGAATCGCTTCACCACCAAAGCTGCTGACGCCGTCGAGAAGAAGACGTGCTTTGTATTTTACACAGAGCTTGCCGAGCGCATCGATGTCGTTGAGCCGACCCGTCGTCGTCTCGTGATGCACGGCGATGACGTACGTGTATGCACCCGTCGCGAGCGCTTTCTCCGTCGCGCCGAGATCCATCGGCGCTTTCCAATCGGCAGCGACTACTTCGTGCGCTTTCTTCTGCGCCTTCAGCATCTGCGCGGCGCGGTCGCCGTAGACGCCATTCGCGACGACCAACGTCTTCGCGCCCTCGGGAATGAGCGAGCCCACCATCGCTTCGACGGCGGACGTGCCCGATCCCGTGAGGAGAACGGGGATGAAGTCGGCTTTCGATTCCGGATAGACGTTCGCGATGCGCGTGAGGATGTCGAGCGACATCTCGGCGAACTCCGGCTCGCGATGGCACATGTCTTCGAGAAGAAGCGACTTGCGAACGCCTTCCGTGAGCGTGACGGGACCGGGATTGAGAAGCTTCATCGGTGACACCTTTCTCAGTGCGTCGTCATCCACTGTCGAAGGCGATCCACGACTTGGATCGGCGTGACGGTGGGACGCGGAAGATCGTCGGGAGATCCCGGTTTCATCTTCACGTGCACGAACGTGAGATCTTTCGTCTCTTCGCTCACGAAGCTTGCGACTTCATCGGCGGTCTTTGCGCGAGCCACCTTCGGGTAACCGCTCGCTGCGGCGACGAGTGCGGAGTCGACGCTATGCGAGACGGTCGATTGTCCGCCCGTCGATTCGTGGAGCTCGTTGTCGAGCAAGATGTGAAGAAGGTTTTTCGGACGCTCGAAGCCGATCGTCGCGAGAGCCCCGAGACGCATGAGCGCGGCGCCGTCACCATCGAGAACGATCACGCGGCGCTTCGGTTGCGCGAGCGCGAGTCCAAGACCGAAGCTCGCGGCGCAGCCCATCGAGCCAACCATGTAGAGCTGGTTCGGGAGATCCTCGAGAGCGTAGAGCTCGCGACCCGTGAAGCCGGTCGTTGCGACGATCACATCGCCCGGGCGCACCGACTTCTGGACCGCCTTCAGCACTTCCGTGCGTGAAGGACGTTCGCCTGGCCACTCGAACCGCGGCGCGATATCGGGAACCGGAATCGGCTTCGGTTGAGCCTTCGTCTTCAGCTTGTGCGCGGCGACGGCGTCTTTCTTCATGACGAGACCGTACGGCTGGCGCTTCTCGGTCATGTGCTTGATGGCGCGAGCAAGCACGGCTGGCACTTCCGACTCTTCCATCGGGAAGTACTCCCAAGGAATTTGCATGAGCTCGAAGAGACCCGTCGTGATCTGCCCCATGAGCTTGTGCTGCGGCTCATCGTGCGGACCGCCGGGCTCCCCGCGCAACGTCGTGATGACGAGCACGGGGATGTCGAAGA
>JAHFDV010000752.1 GCA_023248815.1 Myxococcales bacterium | reverse complement strand
CTCCGTTGAGCACGAAGTGGGTCGCTGCCGACGAAGCAGCCCGTCGATGATTCGAGCGCGCGATGGCGCGATGGAAGGTCGTTCGGCCCCTGCATGCGATCGCACACGGTGTCGATGTTGCGCGCGTACGAGATTTCGAAGCTCGTGTTGTGCTCGAAAAAATCGCTCTTTGCCGACACGTCGAACGAGTGCGATTTGTAGTCGTTCTCGGTGGAGTACGCGTAGTTGCCGCCCCAGGTGACGGTGTCTTTTTTGATCGTGAAGCCGCCACGACCCACGTTGCGAACGTCGTGCACGCTGGCCGTCGTGATCACGTCGACGCCGGGATTGGTGGCGGCGTAGTCGGGACCGGCTTTGACGGCGACGCTCGCGCCCGAGACGATGTCTGCTTCCCAGCCGCCGTGAATCTCGATCGCATCGGACGGCTTGACCGATCCGTCGACCGACGGCGAGTAGACCGTCATGTTCGAACGGAATGGAGCCTCGTGATAAAACGTGTGCGTCGTCGAGAACGAGCCGATGTCGGCACGCGCCGATTGGGGAACGAGAACGAGCGCGAGAGCGGTGAGAGCACGCGTGATCCGCATCAGTTGCAGCCGCAGCCTCCGCCCGTGACGCCATTTCCGCCGTAGGAACCTTCACGGTTTTCGAGCGCGTGTTTCGTCTTTGCGCCGCCCTGCGTGTCGAACTGCATCGAGGGATCGGCGAGGACCGTGCGCTCTTGGGGCTTCACGGTGACGCAGCCGCCGAACACGAGAGTCGTGCCGAGCACGATGAGCATCGAGCGCGCGGTCTTAGAAATAGACACCGAGGCCTCCTGCGAAGGTTTGCGCGTTCTTGTTCGAGTCAGCCGTGAAGAGCGTGAGGTTCGAGGCTTCGAGGCGCACGAGAATGCGGTTGCGAAGCGCGAACAAGAACCCGCCGCCGGCGCGGGCGAGAAGCACGTCTTCGCGACGAAGGACGAACGAGTCGGAATTTGGGAATACGGAGAGGCCGCCGCCGCCGATGTTCAGAAATGGGCAAATGACCCAGCTCGGAAAGAGGTAGACCGTCGCGCCCGCGCCGTAAAAAAGCTGCATGCCGTCCGCCGTGAGCGAATCGCCGACGAACGCGTCGAGGCTGAACGTCTTGTGCAAGACGAGTGACGGGCGCGCCTCCATGAAACCGAACGCGTCGTTGCCGTTGGCCCGCGTCGGAATCCGCAGCACACCACCGACGATTGCGAGACCTCCCCGCGCGCCTTCGAGCGGCGGTGGCGCGAAGAGCCCGGGACGTGAGGGCGCGCGATCGTCACCTTCTTTGATGTCGTAGGGCTCGACGGCGTCTCCAATGACGTACGCCACGCGGCCGTCTTCCATGAAGACCTTGAGCCAGTAGCCCGTCGATGGGCGCGCTTCGAGCGCGAAGGTGTCACCTCGCTTGGCAGTCGTGATGACGCGGAACGAGACGCCCGGCCCCGTTCGCAGATCGACTTCGTCCACGATGACTTTAGCGAAGGCCGATACGTCGTCGGCGTTGGCGTTGCGAGTCACGAACATCGCGAACGCGAAAATGACGAGTGCGATCGCGCGGGCGCAGCGCGTCAATGCGTCGGTCCTCATGGGGCGTTCGCCCACTGCTGAAGAACGGCAACGACCGGGTCGTCCTTGGTGAAGACGGCTCGCGGATGATTGAAGCCGAGGGGACGCACGTAGATCGGCGCCGTCAGGTAGTCTCGGCTCATCTCGAGCGAGGCACCTTGGAGATTGCTCTGCGCGGGGCTGCCTGCGCCAAGGAGCGTTCGGCTGAGAGGTCGATCTCCGCCTCCGCAGTCGATCGGCGGGTGGTCGGTGAGGGGCATGCCGCTGACGGCGGAAGCGTTGAAGTGACAGCCCCCGCCCTTGTCTCCCGCGCCCGGATCACCTGAACCGCACTTCTTTGCGAAGAGAAGCTCCGGTTCGACGTGGCAGAAGAAATAGTCCTCATTGAACGTCTCGTTGGCGACAACGAAGTTCGGACCGGGATCTACGGTCGTGCATGCAGACGCGAGGAGCGCGAGTACTGCGATGGACGCGGATT
>JAHFDV010000073.1:11543-17357 GCA_023248815.1 Myxococcales bacterium | reverse complement strand
ACCGGAATCGTCAGTTCGGACGAGCGCCGCATTTGGGTCGTTCGTGAAAACGAACAAGTCTATCGCTGCGCCGACGGCTCCGGTCCGGACGCGCCGCCGAAGCCCGTTTGCATTCGTGCGCCGTTCGTCGAAAGCCCGCAGTAACCAGCTCTCTCACCGGTTAGCGCGCAGCCGCTCCGGTAAGCTTCGATATGCGTGAGGTGCGCCACGATGGCCGCACTCACCGGGGACGCACGCGGTCTTTCCGAAGAAGGCGCCGAGGCGTGAACGATTCGCAGAGATCGCGCGGAAGAACCGAATGGAGAGTGGCGCGAGGAATGGGCTCGCAAGACGCAGCGACCATTCGCGGTAGTCGGCGAGCGCCCAGAGCACGGTGAGAAAGGCAGCGAGGCCCGCCCATACGTCGCGCCCATCGCGGATCACGACGAGCTCTTTACCGATCCAAGGGATCTGCCGAGCGAGAGCCTCCCCCTGATCCGAGCCCGCAGCGACGAGCTCGATGGGAACGAGCGGCGCCTCGTGAGCGATCCAGTCGGCTGCCTGCACGCATAGCGGGCAGCCTTCGTCGAAGAGGACCATGAGGCCCATGATTCAACCCTGCGCCTGTGCGTAGCTTTGCGCGCGAGCTTGCTGGGAGCCAAGATTCATTTGCGGCAGCACGGGGGGATCCATCTGGAGCGCGGTGCTGCGGCGACGAATGCGGTAGAGCAGATACATGTTGAAGAAGTGCGCGGCGCCGAGCGAGAGCAGCAGCATGCCGAGCTTCTCTGCGAGCACTTCGATCGCCTGCACTGCAGTGACGGCTGGCGGCGCGCGCATGATGAGCGCTGCGTAGCCGAGATTGAAGAGATAGAAGCCGATGACGAGGAGCCGATTCACGGCACCCGCTAGGTCGACCTGGTCTTTGAAGACATCGCGAAGGAAGATCGCGCCGTTTTGAAAGAGAGTGCGCGCGAGATACACCGTGAGACTCACGGCGAAGAGTGCATAGGCGGCGTACACGATGACGAGCTTGCTTCCGGAATGAATGACTTCGTTTTCCATTTGAGACGTTCTCCTTTTTAGAACGTGTTCAATAGATAACTCCCGCCAACCACGCTGTCGACAACATTTTCGAACGCGTTCGAATAAAGGGGCGAAGACTTTGTTTTCACGCGCGTTTTGGCCAGTACGCGAACGTGCTCCGGGCCGCTCTTGGAGCTCGTGTGCCCAGCCCGCGTTGCGCGAGCTACTTCTTGGCTTCTTGCACGGGCGGCGCGGGTGCTTCGACGACTTCGAGGTTCGCGCCTTCGATGAGCTGCGGTGATGCGAGCGTGATGATGCGCTCTTCGCCCGTGAGGCCACTCGATATTTCGAGCGTGGGACCCGTGTCGCGTTCGACGACCACGGAAATGAGATGCACTTTGCTCTCTTCCGTGGCGACGGCGAGATGAACTCCTTGGGAATCCGTGATGAGCGCGCCCGGCGGAATCTCGTAGACCTTGTGCGGCGTCGGCAGCGTGATCGCGACCTGCGCGTACATGCCAGTGAGCAGCTCGTTCTTCGGATTGGGTACGCGAACCTCCGCAGAGAGCGTCCGCGTCATCGGGTCGAGGGCTCCGGAAGTGCGTGCGATCTTTCCTTCGAAGACGCGTCCTGCGTACTCGCGAAGCGAGACGGGAGCAGGCATGTCCACGTGGACGCTCGGCGCGAGATCTTGCGGAACCTGAACGAACACGCGCACGGGATCGAGTGATGCAATCTTGAAGAGAGGCGTCGCCGGACCAACGAGGGCGCCACGCTCGATCATGCGCGCAACGACCGTTCCGGAGAAGGGCGCCGTCACCCGCGTGAACGACTGGAGCTGACCGAGGCGATTGACGTTCGCCTTTTGCGCATCGACCGCCGACTGCGCGGCTTTTACATTTGCGCCTTCTACCTCGGATTTCGCCTGCTTCTCGTCGAGCTGCTGCTTGGACGTGACGCCTTGTGGCGTGAGGAATTTGTAACGTTCGAGGTCCGTATTCGCGAAGCCGTTGTTCGCTTGCGCTTGGAGACGCGCCGCTTCCGACTGTGCGAGCTGGGCGCGGGCCTGCGCCATTTGTTGATCGACCTCGGGTGCGTCGATCTCGGCGAGGAGCTGCCCTTCCTTCACTTGCGCGCCCATGTCGACTTCCCACTTGCGCGCGTAGCCGGCCGCGCGCGCGTAGACGATCGTCTCCTCGAGCGGCTGGATGCTTCCGGGAAGCGTCAACGAGCGGTCGCTCGTCTTCACCTTTGGCTTCGCGACTTGAACGCGAATGCCGCGTGTGCCCGTCTCTTTCGACTCTTTCTCGAGCGCTGCCTTGTTGCGATACCGCGGAACGAACCCGACGACGAAGAGCACTCCGAGAACGATCGCGAAGCCGATGATCGCCGCGAAGATCTTGCCTCGACCCGGTTTGGCGGGAGGCGGAAGGTCGAAACCGAGATCGTCGTGCGGCGTCTCTGGACCATCCGAGTGCGCGTGGGCAGTCGTGCCTTCCTGCGGAGGGGGAAGATTTTTGGACGTGGAACTCGTGGGTGAGGGGCTCATACGTTCTCCAAATCGAGAGGCGGCGGCGGCGCCTTCTTGCGCAAGATGCTGTACATGACGGGCACGAAGAAGAGGGTCGTCATCGTTGCGAGCGCGAGCCCACCGATGACGGCGCGCCCGAGCGGTGCATTCTGCTCCCCACCTTCGCCGAGTCCGAGGGACATCGGGAGCATTCCAATGATCATCGCGAGCGCGGTCATGAGAACCGGACGGAGACGCGTCATGCCGGAAGCGAGCGCGGCTTCGTAGGACGACTTTCCAAACTTTCGTTGATCGTTGGCGAACGTGACGACGAGAATACTGTTGGCCGTCGCAACGCCGACGCACATGATCGATCCCATCAGCGCGGGAACGCTCAGCGTGGTGTGCGTGAGAAAAAGCATCCAGGAGATGCCGGCAACGGCGCCCGGCAGCGCCATGAGGATGACCAGCGGATCGAGCCACGACTGGAAGTTCACGACCATCAAGAGATAGACGAGGACGACGGCGAAAATGAGTCCGTACCCGAGGCCACGGAACGACGACTCCATGCTCTCGACCTGACCTTTGATCTTCACCGAAGTTCCGCGCGGGAATTCGGGGCGCGTGTCCTCGACGGCTTTTTCGACCGCCTTCGCCACGGTTCCGAGGTCCGTTCCCTCGACGCTGGCCTGCACGTCGTACGTGCGACTCGCATTGAAGTGCGTGACATTGGCGGGACCTGTCATGCGCGTCACCGTGGCGACGTTCGAGAGGAACTGCGGCGTTCCCGACGTGGTCGCGAGGGGCGTCGTTCCCACGTCCTCGATCGAGTTGATGTCGCGCTGGGGAGTCTGCACGGCCACCAGATATTGAACGCCGCGCTTCTGATCGAGCCAATAGCTGGGAGACACCATCGCGCTCGAAGAGAGAGAGATGAGAAGATCGCTCGCGACGTCGCGCTGGGTTAGTCCCACTTGGCGAGCCATCGTGCGATCGACGTCGATTCTGAGCTCCGGAACGCTCGGCACTTGCGCGAGATGCACGTCGACCGCGCCTGGGATCTTTTTCACGCGTGCCGCGATCTTCCGCGCGACTTGATAGGTGCCCTCTTCGTTGCCGATCGCCCCCACGACCTGCACGTTGATCGGCGCTGCGATTCCGAAGTTCAAGACCTGTGTCGAGATGTCCGGCGCGAGGAAGAAGAAGGTCGTGTCGGGATACGTATCCGCGAGGGTCTTGCGCAGCTGATGCACGTACTCCGGCGTCGGCGCGTGATCGTGCTTGAGCGAGATCAGAATCTGCCCGTCGGCGGCCGAGATCGCTGCGCCTTCACTGAGCGAGAGGTTGATACCGCTGTAGGGCGTCCCCAAGTTGTCGAGCATCGTGTCGATCTCCTTGGGCGGGATGACCGTCTTGATCGTGCTCTCGATCGCAGCGAAGCGACGTTCGCTCTCTTCGATGCGGGTCCCCGGCGGACCGCGCACGTGGAGCTTCAAGAGGCCGGCATCGACACTGGGGAAGTAGTCGCGTCCCACGAGCGGAAGCAACATGACCGAGACGACGACGAAACAGCCGAACGAGACGATGACGAGCTTGCGCGACGTGAGCGCAAAGGCGAGCCAGCGGCCGTAGACCGTACGCAGACGATCGAACGCGTCGTTGAACTTGTCGAAGAAGCGCGCGAAGACGCTCTTTTTTCCGTGCGCGCGCGCGTCTTGATGGTGCGCTTCGGACTCTTTCTGGAGCAGCAAGCGCACGAGCGTCGGCACGAGCGTTCGCGAGAGGAAATACGACATCATCATCGCGAAAACGACGGACATCGCCATCGGGACGAATAGCGACTTCGCGGCGCCCGTGATGAAGGCGACGGGAACGAAGACGATGCAGATACAGAGCGTGGCGACGAAGGCGGGAACCGCGATCTCTTGGGCGCCATCGATGATCGCTTTGATGAACGGCTTTTTCTGCCCGAGATTTCGGTGGATGTTCTCGATCGCGACCGTCGCATCGTCGACGAGAATACCGACGGCGAGCGCAAGCCCACCGAGCGTCATGACGTTGAGCGTCTGCCCGAGCGCCGCCAGCGTGGTGATGGAGACGAGAATGGAGAGCGGGATGGAGATGACGACGATGAGCGTGCTTCTCCAGCTTCCGAGGAAGAGGAGAATCATGAGCGCCGTGAGCGCCGCCGCGATCGCAGCTTCTTTGACGACGCCTTCGACGGCCGACCGCACGAAGACGGACTGATCGAAGAGGAGCGTGACCTTGAGATCTTTCGGGAGCTTCTCGAGCGTCTTTGGAAGCATCTCGCGAACGCTCGCGGCAACATCGAGCGTGCTCGCATTACCGTTTTTGAGAATCGACATGAGCACGGAACGTTTGTCGCCGACGTGCACCATGTTCGTTTGCGGTGAGCTGCCGTCACGAACGTTCGCGACGTCGCGCACGTAGATCGTCGTGTTGCCGACCGTCTTCACGGGAAGGTCGCCGAGCTCCTTCATCGCCTCCGGGCTGCTGTTCAGGACGATGGGGTATTCGTTGCCGCCCATCTTCGCCGTGCCGGTCGGAAGAATTACGTTTTGTGTCGTCAGCGCATTGTTGACGTCCCGCGGCGAGAGCCCCCACGCGTAGAGGCGCTCAGGATCGATGTCGACCATGATTTGACGCTGTTTTCCGCCGTAGGGCCACGGGATCTGGGTTCCCGGTACCGTCGCGAGGTCGGCGCGCACGAAGTTCGTTCCGTAGTCGAAGAGCTGCTGCTCCGAGAGCGTGTCACTCTCGAGTGCGGCCTGCATGATGGGGACGTTCGACGCGCTGTAGCGGATGATGAAGGGCGGCGTCATGCCCTGCGGCATCGCTCTCAAGACGGATTGCGAGACTGCTGTTACCTGCGCGGTTGCGGCCTCGATGCGTGCTCCCGGCTGGAAGAAGATCTTCACGACGGCGATGCCGGTGAGTGACTGGCTCTCGATATGCTCGATATCATTGACCGTCGTGGTCAGCGTGCGCTCGTAATTGGTGACGACGCGCTTCTCCATCTCTTCGGGCGAGAGGCCGGAGTAGTTCCAGATGACCGAGATGACTGGAATGTCGATGTCCGGAAAGATGTCGGTCGGCATGCGAACGATCGACACCGCCCCCATGAGGACGATGAGCATCGACATGACGATGAACGTGTACGGGCGCTTGAGCGCGATATGAACGAGCCACATAGCGGGGGATCTCGTCAGTAGGAGCAACCGAAACGTTCGTCCAATACCTAGAGCACCAGCTCTCATACCTTTAAGGTATGATGTGGC
>JAHFDV010000073.1:0-11533 GCA_023248815.1 Myxococcales bacterium | reverse complement strand
GTTGGAGCGCGAGCTCGGGTTTTCGCTGCTCGACCGCTCGGCGCGGAGGTTCATGCTGACCGATGCCGGCCGCATTTTTCTCGAACGGGCGCGGAGCATCCTCGGTGGGGTCGACGTCGCGGTGGACGACGCGCGACGTGCGAGCACGGGTGAGAGCGGAAGACTCGTCATCGCGCACCCCGCCTCACTCGGGAACGGCGCGCTTGCCAACGAACTACGTGCATTCCACACAAAATTCCCGCACATCGAAGTGTCCTTGCGCGAGCTCCTGCCGCAAGTGCAGATCGACGCGATTTTGCGCGGCGAGCTGGATGTCGGCTTCGTACGTCAGGTCGTCGATCATCCGCAGATCGCCTCGGAGCTGTTGGGGGAAGAAGCCCTCGTCGTCGCGCTTCCCATCGATCACCCTCTCGCGCACAAGAAGCGCATTCAGCTCTCGTGGCTCGCCGAAGAGCGTTTCATTCTCTTTCCGCGCGAAAGCGGTCCAGGATACTTCGACGGACTCATGCGCCTCTGCGACCGAGAGGGCTTCACACCGCGCGTGGCTCCGAACGCAGCTCCGCTGGACATCGTCAGTCTCGTCGCCGCGGGCTTCGGCGTTTCGATCGTGCCCAATTCCACGAGGAGTGTGCACGTCGCGCTTCGGCCCATCGTCGGCTCACCGACGACGGAGCTCGTCGCCATTTGGCAACGCCGCGCGCGCAGGCCGATCGTGCGTGAGTTCGTCGAAGTCGTGCGCCGCATCCATTCGAAGTAGCGCCTCACTTTCCGTCGTGCGCGCGAGCGACCCCCGTCTCGCGTCGTTGCATTCGAGGCACTCCCAGAGTTAGGCTCCGCTCGCCCTCAAACGGAACGCTAAAATGAGCACAATCGATTACTACAGCGGCCAAGGCTACGGGAAGCGCGAGGACCTTCTCGATCGCGAGCGCATCGCACTTCGCCTTCTCGCGGATCACCTCCACGACGGCACGCGCGTCCTCGATGTCGGCTGCGGGGACGGCATGTTTCTCGACGCGCTCGATCGGGAGCATCGAGGGCTCGATCTTCACGGACTCGACTTTTCGATCGACCGTCTCGCGCAGGCGAAGAACGACCGCCTTCAGTTGAAGCAGTGCGACATCTCGCAAGGACTTCCCATCGAAGGTGCGTCATTTGATGTCGTCTATTCGGGCGAAGTCGTCGAGCACCTCTTCGATCCCGACGCCTACATCAGAGAGATCGCGCGGGTTTTGAAGCGCGGCGGACGCCTTCTCCTGACGACGCCCAACCTCGCAGCTTGGTACAACCGAGGATTGCTCTTGTTCGGCGTTCAACCGCTCTTCATCGAGTCGTCGACCGTCGATAGCGCGATCGGAACCGGAATTCTGAAGCGCATGAAGAAGCAATCACGTCCCGTCGGACACGTGCGCATCTTCAACCTCGACGCCGTTCGAGACCTCCTCGAAGCGTACGGGTTTCGCATCGTGACGGTCTCGGGAGCGAGCTTCGAGCGGTTCCCAAACGCGTTGCGCTCGTTCGATCGCGCGGTCGCGCGTGTGCCTTCGCTCGCTTCGAACTTGATCGTGCTCGCCGAGAAAAACTGAGCGCGAAAGCCGAGGCTCGAGCAACCTCGAGTCATGTCGGACGGTGACCGCACATCACCGCAAATTCGTACCTGCGACCTTCGTGATCCCGAGTTGACTCGGATCGAGATGTCGATAGCGTCGATCCCTTCACGCATTAAGACCTTCAACGAGGAGAGTAAGAATGGGATTTTTGGACGCGATCAAGAAGTCGGTTCAAGGGGTCGTTGGGCAGGTTCAGCAACAAGTGCAGCCACAAGCTCCGCCACCCGTGCATCATCACGCGGCGCCTCCTGCGCCGGAGCCAGAGGTGGAGCAGGAAGAAGAAGAGGTGCTCGAGCCCGGCGACTTCAAGCGTGACTACGCGCTCGAAGAACGCGACGACTCGGCAAAGTTCGATCTCCAGAACAATCTTGGCGGCTACTACGTCGCAGAGTTCCGCATCGAGCAAGCTTGGGACGACCTCCCTCAGCGCCATGCACTCCTACAGGAGTACGGCATTCGCAACGAACAGCACTACCACCAGGTGAAGGCGACCGTCGGCCGCTACATCGAGAGCCCCGCCGCGCAACAGAAGTACGGCGGCATCGGCGAGATCATGCACGTCAAGATGAAGGCCACTCAAGACTACATGATGGGCGGCATGCAGAACAAACTGCAGGGCGAGCTCAAGGGCGAGATCGAGCCCGTCGAAGGCATCTCGCTCGACCAGTGGGCAACTGCGATGGTGAAGGTTGCGAACGGCAAACCGATCGCCGGCATTCTCGCGACGCTCGGTGTCGATCAAGCGAAGTGGGACCGCGTCAGCGCCGAATGGAATGCGCGCATGAGCCGCGACACCACGGCGACCATCGCGACGGCCTACGGTAAAGCGTTCACGAACTCCTCGGCGAACGACAGCAAGTTCGGCGCGGCGGCGCAGAATCCGGGCCAGGGTCCTTTGCCCGTTCCGCTCGAGCAGTACATCGAGATGATGGAAGCTCAGAGCGCGGCTTCGCAACAGGGACGCGACGCGAGCCAAGTACTTCAGGGTTTCGGTCTCACCGTAATCGACTGGAGCAATCTCGGTTCGTGGTTCTCGGCTTACTTCAACGAGAACGCGCTCAAGAACAACGGCGCACTTCATGCGCAGTGGAATGCCCTTCAAGAGAAGTATGCCGCGAAGTACAAGGCGGGCCCGGCCGACAGCGACATCCAGTTCTGAGAAGGCCGAAGGCGGATCGTGACGACACCCGAAAGCGAAGCTCGTGCGCTGAGCCAATTGTTGGAGCAGTGGACCAGGCACGTCGCCGAAGTGGGCGCGAAATGCGCGCTCGGCGGCGACGAAGCTTGGGACAACGTGCTTCGTGAGCTCGCCGTCGATCCGCTTTCGAAAGAAGAGAGGCTGCGTCACGTGAGCGAAGGACCAAAACGCTCACGTGGCGCCGTGCCCATCGAATTGCGTTGGGCAGCAACCGCGCTCTACGAACGAGGACGGAGCGCTGCGCGTGCGATCGACTTGAAGATCACGGGCTCCGACGCGACGATCGATGCAATCGAGCACAAGCTTTCGAGCCTCGTGGACGAGATGCTGCGTGCCCACATCGCTGCGACGACGCCTCCCGTGACCACTTCGAATTTTTTTGCGAACGCCAAGGCGACGACCCCGAACTACGGAGCGATGGGAGTCGGCCCCGGCACGAGCGTCGCCAAGTGCACGACCTGCCGCGCGCCCCGACAACGAACCGGCGAGATGCGCCCCTGCACCTATTGCGGCGGCAAGCTCGAATAGAGCCTATTTCATAGCCTTCTGGAGGAACCATGAGTGATGCAGTGATTGCGCGATGGGACGGATTCTTGAATCAGATTCGCGAGCGCTTCGTGGGCATCATGAACGAAGCAAGAGAAGGCTCGGCGGGTCTCATCCAAGATCCGGACTTCAATCCGATCGTGCTCGGCAACGCGTGGACCGGCATCGAGAGTCGCGTACGCGAGCTCCGGGGAAAGATCGACGACACCTGGCGTGCTGCCGTCGAGGCAAAGTTCGAAGAGTCGGGGATGCCGCGCGGGGCGATCGAAGCGCAGCGCGAGAAAGGCGTAGCGCTCGAAGACTGGATCGAGACCGAGAGCGAGCGAGCGCGCATCGGCGTCTATTGCGATCTCTCGCGCTCCCTCATTGAGGCCGCCAAAAAGAGCCTCGCCGACGGCGTTCCCTGCAAAGAGTGCGGCGCCGCTCTGCCGCTCGCCTTCACTTTTCGCGCGGTCAACGTGCGCTGCAACCACTGCGGCTCGGTGAACACTTACGAGCCTGGAACCAACATTCGACTCATCGAGGCGATGGGGGTGCACCCGCTCTCTGAAGAAGCCGCGTGGTCAGAAAAGCTTCAGTTGACGGCCGCAGAGCGCACGCTGCGAAGGGCGCGCCCCGAGACGATCGAGGTACTCCGAAACTACGAGCGCGCGCAGATCGCTTACTGGCATGCGTATCTGACGTTCCGCGCGCGGCTCCTCCCCGAGCTTGCGCCAGCCTTCGACAAGGACCTCCGCGGAAAGATGGCGCATTGGTACCAAAACATGGAGCACAACGGCGTTTGGGCGAAAGCCGGCAAAGTGCGTGCGCTCGTCTGACCGGCCTGGAGCTTACTCCTTGAACGTCAGTCGGTTGCCAGCCGTCACGAGCGTGTTGTAGCTCTTGCTCAGCTTGGCGGCAGTGCCTGGAACGAGGTCGGGGTTGCCGTTCTCGATGAGCATCTTCTGTCCCGTAGTGAGCGGCGTCTTGTCGCGGATGACGCGCATGCGCTCCTTCGCGTTTTCGACGAAGGACTTCGTATCCGAAGCGAAGCTCGACCACATCGTCGGCTTCTCGTCGGCATGAGCTTCGGCGTAGGCGTTCATCCCGTCGACGTGTGCCGTGAAGTCGTTGACGAGCTCCTCCGTCTTCTTGGCATCCGGCTTCTCTTTGTTGAGCTCGTGGAGGACGTTCTTCGCTTTTTGCCCCGTCACGAGCTTTTGCCAAAGTAGCTTCTTTCCGGAGGTCTTTTCGATGCCGGCGATCTCGGCGGTGAGGCTCTTGTCGTTTTCGACCTCGAGTGCGTCGGAGAACGCATCGCTCGCCTTGTCGAATGCGAGGAAGGCAGCCCAAAGCGGCGCGTGCAGGGCTTTCGCCTTTACAAACTTGTCGTCCTTGTAGTCCTTGCGATCGTAGTACGTGTTCGCTTCGACCGTCTTCGGCTGGAGCGCCTCGAGCGCGGCGATGTACGCATCGCTCTTCGCTTCCAAGTCGGCGAGCGCGGGCTTTTTCTTTTTGCCGGCTTCGAACGCGTCCTTGCACGACTTGATGCCCGAAGCGCTGATCGCACTCACGCCGCCGATGTTGCGCTCTTTGCCCGTAGGGCCCTTGTCGAGATCGTCGACCCAACGCGCGTAATAGCGCATCGCATCGTGGGCGCTCTTGTCGACGTTGTTGTAGCAATCGATATAGCCGTCGAGCTTGTTGCCCAGCGCTTCGCCTTCCTTCGCAGCGCTCGTTTCCTCGGTAGTGCTCGAATTGCCACCCTTCTTGCAGGCGCCGGATGCGAGTGAAACTGCGACGACGGCGGCGACGACGAGACGTGACGTTTGGAAATTAGGCATCAACGAGATGTATCCGAGAAGGCGGACTCTCATCAAGCCAAGGGAATTCCGAGCGGCGGTTAGTCCAAACCTGGGACGGTGACGAGTCCGGATCGCGCTTCTTTCGTTCCGTCACCAAGTTGACCGGAGGTGTTGTCGCCCCAGCAAACGACTTTGCCTGATGCGCGCAATGCGCACGTCCCGAACGTGCGCGCCGAGATTTCGATCGCATCCGTGAGTCCCGGCACTGCGGCGGGCACGAGCTTTTCAATGTCGGTCCCGTCGCCCAGCTGCCCTTTTGAATTGTCGCCCCAGCAGGACACCGTTCCGGTCGCGTGGAGAGCGCAAACATGAAACTCGCCGACGACGACTTGCTTCGCGTCGACGATGCCAGGAATCTCGTTGGAGACTCTTGTCGTGTCCTTGTCTCCAGTCGCAAGCTGACCCGTTTGGTTATAGCCGTAACAAAATACTTTACCGGCCGAACGGATGAAGCACATATCCGTGTATCCCACATCAATTGAAACCGCATCGGTCACGGGACTCGAGTCGGCATTCTTCGCAGCGACCGCGACGTTCGAAGTCCCCTTGGTGCCTCCGAGCTCGCCAAAGTAGCCGGTACCCCAGCACCAAACGCCACCGTTCGAACGCAGCGCGCAGCCATAGTTCGCCGAGATGGCGACGCTAACCGCGTCCGCGATGCCCACGACCGAGGTAAACGCGGCGTATTGATCGACGTAGTTGCCCGTACCGAGCTGGGCTTCGATGTTGCGACCAAAGCAATCGACTGTCCTCGCGGTCCTTACCACGCACGTGTGGTTGTACTGACGTGCCGATATACCGACGACGTTGGTGAGCGGCGAGGTACCCGCATCGCTCGCTTGGACCGCGGGGGTCGGCGTGAGGTAGTACTTTCCTTCAGTAAGGCCGTTGCCGAGCGCTCCATATCCGTTTGTTCCCCAGCAGCCGAGGGTGCCGTCCTTCTTACGGACGCAGATATGGGCGTCTCCGGTCGAGAGCTCGACGGCGTCGTTCAAACCCGAGACGGTACTCGCGGTGAAGACCGAATCGCTCTTCGTGCCGTCGCCATGAAGGCCGTTGACGTTGTCGCCCCAGCAGCGCACGGTTCCATTTCCATAGAGCGCGCAGCTCGTAAACTTGCCTGCCGAGATATGG
Organism: Myxococcales bacterium; assembly: GCA_023248815.1. Taxonomy (GTDB): domain Bacteria; phylum Myxococcota_A; class Polyangia; order Polyangiales; family Polyangiaceae; genus JAHFDV01. Next base: position 5,204 of record JAHFDV010000073.1, on the reverse strand, counting down.
ATGATGCCCGCGCCGCCATCGGTCTCGCCCGTGCTCGTCTCGTGACCGGTTGCGTCCGATGTCGCGCCGTCGACGGTCATGATGGCGCCATCTAGGCTCGGCGCAAGGGGACCATCGGTGGCGGTGTCGCAAGCCATCACGATGGCCGCAGAGACGAGACCGCCGAGCACGAGCGCGAACGGAAGACGAGCGTGGCGAGAGAGCTTCATGCCACCTTCTTTACCACGCACAAACACGCTCATCCGGCGCGACGGTGCTTACGTTCTCGTGCAGCACTTCCGCCAAACGACGCACGCGCTTCCTGCGACTCCAATCATTGTCCCCGGCGGCGTGCGCATTGACCTGAGCGCTCCCTACAACTAAACGCGCGACTCAATGCTCTTCATTCCCGGTGTGACCAACGAGCTCGTTTACGAGAAGCGGTCCTGGTTCGTCGTTCATCCAAAGGGCCTCGTCGTTCGAAAGAAGGGCGAAGAGTTCGAGCTTCTGACCGAAGAAGACGTGGAAGCATTGAAGCTCGATCGCGCGTTGGCGCATCGCATGGGCTCCCTCGATGAGACCGACGCGCTTACGTTCGCGATCTCGGGAGACCTTCCGGAGCCGTACGAGCCCCTCCCCTTGCGAGCGCTCGCCGCGTTTCTCGACGGAAGTATTTTTGGCGTCGTCGGTCGCGCGCTTCACACCGCCGATTGGCTCACCACGAGTCGCTTCTGCGGTCGCTGCGGAACGGCTACTACCCGCGTGTCGGGCGAGCGGTGCATGCTTTGCCCGAGCTGCGGACTGCAAATCTATCCGCGCATCTCTCCCGCCATCATCACGCTCGTCCGCAAAGGCGATCTCGCGTTGCTCGCATCGAACGCGAAGTTTCCGGGCGCGTTCTACAGCACGCTTGCCGGCTTCGCGGAGAGCGGTGAGTCGCTCGAAGAGACGCTCGTTCGCGAAGTGCACGAGGAGGTCGGCGTCAACGTGCGTGACGTTCGCTACTTCGGTAGCCAGCCTTGGCCATTTCCGAATTCGCTGATGATCGCATTCACTGCCCAGTGGGACTCGGGTGAAATCGTGATCGATGCGAAAGAGATCTCGGATGCGAGATGGTTTTCCGTGGATGAGTTGCCGAAGATTCCGCCGCGGCTCTCGGTGGCGCGTCAGCTCATTGATTCCTGGGTAAAAGAGGTGCGTGGGTAGAAGACGCGTAGGCCCGAATGCGATAGAGATGGGAACACCATGAATCACCAGAAAGAGACGTTTCTCGCGCTCGCCGCCATTGGTTGGGTCGACGGTTCCCTTCAACGCGTCGAGGCCTCGAGCCTTCTGCGCGCCGCCAAGGAATCCGGACTCGGCGAGAACGATCTTGCTGAAGTCGAGCGCGCCACGAAGCAAGCGATCGCACTCGATGCGCTAGAGCTCGGCGGCTGGAGCGAGTGGGATCAAGTCTTCACCTATGCGCTCGCGGCGTGGATTGCCCAGGTCGACGGCGTCGTCTCGACGAGCGAGCATCAGTCGTTGGTCGAGCTCGGAAACAAGCTCGGCCTCGCCGAAGATCGTCGCAAGCGCGCCGCGACCGCCGCATTCGACATCGCGTGCACGCCCGAGGGCCGCCCCGATCGCTACGACTTCGAGAAGCTCGCAGCGCGCCTCAAAGAGCGCATGCCGCAGCTCGCCTGAAACGAAACTCTTCGCAACAAAGGCGCTCCGCCCATGACCCGCGTCGTCGATCTCGTCGTCTCTCCCGCCGATGCCGCAGATCCGGCGCGCGTCCGCGAGGTCGCCGAAGAGGCGTGCGGGTGGAACGCTGGCGAAGCGCGCGGCGTGCGCATCCAAAAGCGCTCGATCGACGCGCGGGCGCGTGACGTGCGCATTCAGCTACGTGTGGAGGTCTCGCGTGAGGAAGACTTGCCGGAGATCTCCGTAGCTCGGCCGACGCTCGAAGACGTGAGCAAAAAGCCTTCCGTGATCGTCGTCGGCTGCGGACCCGCGGGACTCTTCGCGGCGCTTCGCAGCATCGAGCTCGGCTTGCGCCCCATCGTTCTCGATCGCGGAAAAGACGTGCGCGCACGGAGACGCGATCTCGCCGCGATCACACAGCAAGGCATCGTCGACCCGGACAGCAACTATTGTTTCGGTGAGGGCGGAGCGGGCACCTACAGCGACGGCAAGCTCTACACGCGCAGCTCGAAACGTGGCGATGTTGCCGGTGTGTTGAAGACGCTCGTCGGATTCGGCGCAAGCCCTGACATCATGGTCGACGCGCATCCGCACATCGGCACGAACAAGCTTCCCGAGATCATCACTGCGATGCGCGAGGCGATCATCGGCGCAGGCGGCGAAGTCCGATTCGAGTCTCGCGTCGACGACATCGTCGTGAAAGAGGGCGCGGTGGCGGGCGTCGTTCTCGCCAACGGCCAAGAAGTGCCGGGCACGCGTCTCATCTTGGCGACGGGGCATTCCGCACGCGACATCTTCTCTCTCCTCGAACGCAAAGGCATTCGCATCGAGCAAAAAGACTTCGCGCTGGGCATTCGCATCGAGCATCCGCAGTCCGTCATCGACGGCATCCGCTATCACGCGACGACGCGCGATCCCCTGCTTCCACCCGCGAGCTACAACGCGGTCGAGCAAGTAGACGGACTCGGTGTGTATTCGTTCTGCATGTGTCCGGGCGGAATCATCGCTCCTTGTGCGACCGCGCCAGGCGAGGTCGTCACGAACGGTTGGAGCCCGAGCAAGCGCAACAATCCTTTCGCGAATAGCGGCATAGTCGTCGAAGTTCGTCTTCCAAAAGATCCTCGAACGCCACTCGCAGGCGTCGAGTATCAACGCAAGGTCGAGCGCGCCGCCTTCGTCGCGGGCGGTGAGACGCAGGTCGCTCCAGCGCAAAGGCTCGTCGACTTCACGAAGGGGCGGCTCTCTTCCGATCTTCCGGACTGCAGTTATCCACCTGGAATCAAGAGCTTTCGCGTCGACGAGCTATTGCCGAAAGACATCTCCTCACGATTGCAAGGTGGGCTTCGCGCCTTCGGCAACAAGATGAAGGGTTACTTCACCAACGACGCCGTCGTCGTTGCCGTCGAGTCGCGCACGTCTTCTCCCGTGCGCATCCCGCGAGACGACGAACGCCTCGAACATCCCGACGTGCGCGGGCTTTTTCCGAGCGGCGAAGGGGCCGGCTACGCGGGCGGAATCGTTTCGGCAGCGATGGACGGCGTGCGTTGCGCAGAGAAGTGCGCGGCGCTGTATCCTGCGTAACGCATTACTTGATGGTGGCTTGACGCGCGAACTCGGTGCAGAGCGCTGCCGCGGCCATTGCGACGTTCAGCGACTCGGCCTGCCCCATGCGGGGAATCGAGACGACTTTGGCCTTCATCGACTCGACGGCATGCGAGTGCCCGTGCGACTCGCTGCCGAGAACGAGCACGGCAGGACGCGTGAGCTCGGCCTCGTAGATCGACATGCCGTCCATGTCGGCGATGTAAACGTTGACGCCAGCGTTCGCGTATTGCGTGAGCTCCGTGAGGAGATTGGCGCGCCGGAGCTCGACGTGGAAGAGGGAGCCCATCGTCGATTGCACGGCCTTCGGATTGTAAATCTCCATGCAGTCGTGGCTGCAGATGACGCGCTTGATGCCGTACCAGTCGGCGATGCGAAGGAGGCCGCCCATGTTCCGCGGATCGCGAACACCATCGAGCGCGAGCATGAGCTCGTCTTTGGCGGGCAAGCGAAATGGAACGGGCGCGGGCTCGACGACCACGGCGATGAGCTCGTTGCCCTTCTCGAACGTGCCGATCTTGTCGAGCTCGTGGGAAGGCAGCACCTCGACGGGGATTTTTCGCTCGTCCGCGAAGGGTTTGACGGACGCCAACGCTTCTTGCGTCGTCAGGAGTATCTCCGTCTGAAACCCCGAAGCGAGGAGCTCGGCCACGACTTTGCGACCTTGGACGATGAAGCGCATGCTCTCCGAGCGAAACTTCTTCTGCTGGAGTGCGCGGTAGCGCTTTAGATCGGCTTGGCTGAGGGCCATTTCACACTTCGCGTTCTTGAGTGGATCGTCGTTCGGTGGTGCGCGCTGACGGACGTCATCCGCGCTCCAACGTTGGCGGATCGAATATCCGATGTGCTCACCGAGAGCCAGAACCGAGTGAAGACCTCAGCGTCGCTCTCGCGGCTTTTTCGGCCGCACTTTTGCGCCGGCTGCGGCGGGGACGGCTTCTTTGACCTTTGCTCCGATGAACTTTCGATTCATGCGCTGGCCCACATAGATGCCATACGCGCGAACGCCGCCGGGCCGGTGAATCTCGGTCTTGAAGCCCGCGGCCTCCATTCGTCGCTGGAAGATCGGCGTCGCCTCTTCGGACCAGATCGCCAAAATGCCATCGAGGGCAAGAGCTGCGTGCGCGCGGGCAAGCGCCTTTTCTCCGTAGAGCGAGTCGAACTCACGCTTCTCTTTCGCGCTCGGCCCCTCGTAAAGATCGAGCACGATCGCGTCGTAGAAGCCCGCGCGCGACTCTGCGATGAGATGCGCGACATCACGAATCTGCACGCGCACCCGCGAGTCATTGGCGGCGCCGTTCGTCAGCGTCGCGAGCGGACCTCTGCACCAATCGTCGATTTCTTGCGTGAGCTCGGCAACGGTCACCCTCGCCTGCCGCGGCAAAATATCGAGCGCAGCGCGCAACGTAAAGCCCATCCCCATCCCGCCAATGAGCACGCGCGGCTCTTTGCGGCCGGCGATGGGCGTACATCCGAGCGTCGCAACTGCATCCTCGGAAGCGTGATCGGTGCTCACCATGAGGACGCGCCGATCGATCGTGATCCAAAACTCCTTCTCCCCGCGCTGGCGAAGAAGGAGTTCACCTTCACGAGTCGGAACGGATGCGAGCGTCTTCCACGGAAGCATCCGGGGACATTACCAGGGCAGCTCGTCCTGGACGTGGAAGAACTTACCCGTCGGTCCCGACGCTTCGAGCGTCGCCAGGAAGACGCTCGTCTTCGGGCTGTCTGCGAGCTCCATGGGCGCAGAGGCGCCACCGAGCTCCGTCTTCACCCAGCCGGGGTGCGCCGAGTTCACCTTGATGTTCGTGCCGCGAAGCTCGTCCGCGAGATGGACGGTAAACGCATTGAGCGCCGTCTTCGTCGCGTCGTAAGCGAAGGGCTTCACACCATCGAGCGGCGAGTTCGGAGCGCTGTGGACGGAGAGTGATCCGAGG
>JAHFDV010000340.1:4661-6674 GCA_023248815.1 Myxococcales bacterium | reverse complement strand
GGATGTGCAGGAGGTCGTGCGCACGCTCATGAGGGAGCAGCACAAGTCGATGTTCATCGCCCTCAAGGATGGACAGTTCGACAACGTCTTCGAGAACGGCGCGAGTGACCCGAAAATTCCCGTCGCCCCCGCCGCCGGAATTCCAGCGTCGGGCGTTCCCTCTTCCTCGGGAGCAGGCTCCGCGGACGACACGATTCGTACGGCCGCCCTCAGCGACAGCGGAGGTCTGCCTGCCATGGGCCCCTCTCCTCTCGAAGTGAATCTCAACGGAGTCCAGCGCGTTCGGCGCGCCTCCGTTCCCCCCGTAGCCAAGCCGCAAGGTGACGGTGCGGCGACCGCGGCCGCGACGCCGAGTCCCGAAGGAACCCCACTTTCGAGAGGAAAGTATGCGCCGACACGTCCTGCCTCGATCTTCGGAAAATCGAAGCCGAGCGACGATCGCTCGATTTTTGGAAACGACGTCGCCGAAGACCGCTCCCTCGACGAAGTGATCTTGAGCTACCTCGCCGAAGATCTCGAAAAGAAGAAATAGCGCGCGCTGCGCGGTGAAAGCCTAGAGCTACGGGGCGAAAGCCTCAGGGCCTGAACGACAACTCGGCGCTGATGACGGAGGCGCTCGTTACGCCCTCGATCTTTCCGCCCGTCGACATGTTGTTGTTCACGCAGCCCGAGAGATCTTGGGGATGTTGCGCGGCGAAGTTTCCGACGAAGGAATACGACGCGACCTGACCTTGCGCGTCGGTCTTCAAGGAGAGAGTCACCCCGAATGGCGGCGGCGCATTCGTTACGCCGCGAAGGTCTTCGCGAAGGCACTGCGAGAAGAGTGAGAGCGGCACGACCTTCTTCACGGACTTCGCCGTCGCGCCGACGACACTTCCGAGGTCGACGTGCGCGTGCTGCGGTTGATACGCCGCATTCGCCACACCTGCGTCCAGCGCGGAGTTCACGGAGTTCTCGATCTCGCTCACCTTCGTTCCGACGGGAGGAGGAGGCTCGACATTGCTCGGCGGATCCTTCGGCGATTTACCGGGTCCCTTCGCATTTGGAGTCGGCCAAACCACGTTGCCCGCGGGGCGAATCGTCGAGGTCGCTGCAGAGCCCGACACGACTGGTGCCTGCGATGCACTCGATGCTGGTGTCACCTGCGCCGAGCTCAAGGTCGCGGGATCGACGGGGGCACCCGTTGGGACGAGCGAATTCGTCGCGCCACTTCCTACTGCCGAAGCGCTCGGATCGGCTCCTTCGGCACTGCGAAGGCGCGCGTAGGATCCGTTGCGCACGAAGCCCGCGATTGCGAGACCTGTGACCCCGATGAGGAGCGTGCCGATGATCCACCCCGTTTTGCGCGTCTTCACGGGCACGCGCAGAGACTCGACGCCACGACGCATGGAGGGGTCGAGCTCGGGAAGCATGTCGACGCCCGAGATCGTTCGTCCCGTCGAAACGCGCTCCGATCGATCCATCGAACCGTGCTCCGCAGCCCCCGGCGGCACCGTGTCGGCCGTCGCGAGATGCGGGTCCATGAGACCAGACAGCGTGCTCGTGCGTCCCATGCGTTCGAGGATCGGACGAAACTCGGCACGCATTTCACGCGCACTCGGAAAGCGCTCTTCCGCCGTCTTCTTCAGCGCACGCAGGCAGATGGTCTCGAGGCGTGGGTCGACGTTGCGCACAATCGCGGAAGGCGGCTGCACCTCGTCCGTGAGGTGCTTCACGAGAATCGCGAGCGGTGTATCGGCCTCGAAAGGAAGGTTCTTCGTCAGGAGCTGATAGAGAATGACGCCGACCGAATAGAGATCGGCGCGAGCATCGAGCTCTTCCCCGCGTCCCTGCTCGGGCGCCATGTACTCGGGCGTGCCGATGATCATGCCGCGCGCCGTCGCCTTCGGGCCGTCGGGATCGTTTCCTTTCGCCTCTTGCAACATCTTCGCGATGCCGAAGTCGCACACCTTCACGAGATCGCGCGAGTTCCCCTCGTCGTCGCGGCGCTCGAGAATCATGATGTTCTCGGGC
>JAHFDV010000340.1:0-4651 GCA_023248815.1 Myxococcales bacterium | reverse complement strand
GATCCCGAGGTCGTGCGCGGCGGCGAGCGCACCGAGCGTCTGCATCATGATGTCGGCAATGCGTTCGGGCGGAAGGGGGTAATCGCGCTTGAGAACGGCGTAGAGGTCGGGTCCGTCGAGATGCTCCATCGCGATGTAGAGCAGGCCGTCCGTGTCTTCGCCGAAATCGATGACGCGCATCGAATTCGGATGGTCGATCCGGAACGCCGTGCGCGCCTCTTGCAGGAATCGCTTCAAGAAGGCGGGATCTCGAGAGAGGTCCGGATGGAGCACCTTCAGCGCGACGATGGTCTCGAGCTGAACGTGCCGCGCGCGATACACCGAGCCCATCGCGCCGCCGCCGATATAGCGATCGAGCGTGAACTTGCCCGCAATCGTGCGGCCAAGGAGCCGGTCTTCCGCGTGCTCGGGTTCCATTCGCGAGCCAGTGTAGCGCTAGAATACCGAATAGGCGCCGCGAAGTTCGCCCTCGGTTTCACGCGATCATGAAGGGCGCAGCTTCGCTCTTTGCGGCCCTCACGAGCTCGATTTCGAGCGGAGTCGCGGTGGTCGACACGGCGAGGATCTCCTTCACGGACGCGCCGCCGATCATTGCTTCGCGCATCGAAGGCGCGCCGATCAAAAGGTCGAGGGCGGGCACGTCGTCTCGGAACTCGTAGCGCTCCGTCCGGAACGCGAAGTCCCTCGGCGCGATCGCATGGGCAAGGGCGATGAGCGCAACGTAGGTCGCCATCGGTCGAAACGTCGCGCGATCTTCGACGTGAACGAAGACGCCACCGCAGTGCGTCCGCGCGTGCTTTTGGAACATTGGATAGAAAGAGATCGGGCGAGCGCGTGCTCCCGGCAGACCGAGCTCCGCATATCTACGTGCGAGCTCTTCACCATCGAGCCAAGGAGCGCCGAACATTTCGAAAGGGCGCGTCGTGCCGCGTCCTTCGGAGAGATTGGTCCCTTCGAGGAGGCATCCACCCGGATAGACGAGCGCGGTATCGGCCGTGGGCATGTTCGGTGAAGGCGGAACGAAGGGACGATCCCATTCGAAGGCAGACGCAGGGACGTTCCGCACCGCGACGACGCGGAGAGCCTCTTTGGAGATCCCTTCGCGATGCGCGCGGTGCGCGACAATCTCGCCGAGCGTGAGTCCATGGCGCACGGGCAGCGGCTCGAGCCCGACGAACGATCGATAGTGGTCGCTCGCGAAGAGCTTGCCCTCGACCGCGTCGAGCGACGTTCCGATCGGATTCGGGCGATCGAGAATGATCATCCCTTTGCCGAGCTTTGCGGCCACGCGCAACGCGAGAACGGCGGTCCAGATGAACGTGTAATAGCGCGCGCCGACGTCCTGCAGGTCGACGACGAGAACGTCGATGTCGGAGAGATCACCCTCCTTCGGCACGAGATCCGCTTCGTGCTCGCCATAGAGACTGACGATCGGAAGACCATCGCGCGCCTTCGCGTCGGTCACACCGATCATGTCTTGCGCTTCCCCTCCGAAACCGTGCTCGGGACCGAAGTACCGAACCATGCGCGCGCCGAGCTCCCGCAAGATCGTCCCCGCGTGGTCGAGCCGCACGTCGATCGAAGCCGGATGCGCGAGCAGCGCGACGCGCCTCCCGCGGACGAGGGTGGCGAGCTCTCGCTCTTTGCGGATCCGGTCGAGCCCAACGTCCATGGAGGCCACGCTAGCGACGTGCGTCCATGACCTCAAATTCTCGGCCAATTTCGGCACTTGCGCAAATATTGCATGACGGAGTGATGGCTATGAGCCTCGAATTGGAGGTTTTTGCAGAGTTCTCGTATTGGAGGTGTCGCAGGGTATAAACTTATTGCGTACCCATGAGACGCATCCTCGTCGTCGACGATGAAGAAAATATCCGCCTCGTTCTTCGCACGCTCCTGCGCCGCAACGGCTACGAGGTCGAGACCGCAGAGAGCGGCGAGAACGCCCTCGAGCTGCTCGAGAAGTTCGGTCCCGACGTCATCCTCACCGACGTGCGCATGCCGAAGATGGGCGGACTCGATCTCCTCGCGACGCTCCGTGCAAAACAGCACCCGGCCACCGTCATCGTGATGAGCGCCTATGGCAACGTCGAGCTCGCTCTCGAAGCGATGAAGGCTGGCGCCTACGACTACCTCGAGAAGCCCTTCAAGAACGAAGAGGTCATCCTCATCCTCAAGAAGGCCGAAGAGCGCGAGACGCTGAAGCGCGAGAATCGTTCACTGCGCGAGCAGATTCAGAAAGAGCACCAGTACGAGTCCATCCTCTCGAAGAGCCCCGCCATGACGGGAATCTTCCGCACGATCTCGAAGATCGCCGACTACAAGACGACGATTCTCGTCATGGGCGAGAGCGGCGTCGGCAAAGAGCTCGTCGCACGCGCGGTCCATGCGCGTTCAATCCGCAAAAATGGTCCCTTCGTCGCGATCAATTGCGGCGCCATCCCCGAGAATCTTCTCGAGAGCGAGCTCTTTGGTCACAAGAAAGGTGCGTTCACCGACGCAACGAACGACAAGCGGGGGCTCTTCGAAGAAGCGCACAACGGCACGCTTTTTTTGGACGAAATCGCCGAACTACCGCTCTCGCTCCAAGTGAAGCTGCTTCGCGCTCTCCAAGAAGAGACCATCCGGCGCCTCGGCGAAACGCGCGACATTCGCATCGACGTGCGCATCATCACTGCGACCAATCGTGATCTCACCGCCGAGACCGACGCGGGGCGTTTCCGCAAAGACCTCTTCTTCCGTCTCAATGTCCTCACGTTGGCGATCCCGCCCCTCCGCGAGCGCAAAGAAGATCTGCAGCTCCTCATCGATCACTTCGTCGAGCGCAACAACACGCGCCTCGGCACGCAAATTCGCGGACTCACCGCCGAAGCGCGCAAGTTGCTCTTGGACTATCCCTGGCCCGGAAATGTGCGCGAGCTCGAGAACACCATCGAACGCGCGATGGTACTCGCCGAGACCGATCTCATTCAAGCGACGGATCTTTCGGACCGCATTCGCGAGGCGAGCGATCCCGTGAAAGCGCAGCTCTCGACCGGCGAGCTATCCATCAAAAAGACCGTCGCCAGCGTCGAAGAAATTCTCATTCGTCGCGCGTTAAAGAAGACGAACGGCAATCGTACGAAGGCGGCCGAAGTGCTCGAAATCAGCCACCGCGCGCTGCTCTACAAGATCAAAGACTACAACATCAAGGATCTGTGAACGCGTCAGCGATAGACGCCTTCCGACGGCGCCTCTTCGAGTGAGTCGACGAACCTCACGAAGCGTTCGAGCATCGGAAGAACGCCGCTCGCGTCTACGATGAGCGGGAGCTCGAGAAGAACCATTCGATCTTCAATCCGTAGCGGACCGAGCTTCGACAGCTCTTCATGAAGTGACTTGATGGTCGTTGATTGATCGTACGTGAAGTCGACGGGGAGCCGCTGATCGAGAACGCAGGTCAAGACAGTGTGAGTGGCTTCGTCGACTTTATAAAGCGGCAGCAACTCGAGCTTGCGACGACCGATGACGATGTTGGTAATGGCGAGATCGCCCTTGCGGAGATCAGCTTCTAGAGCCGATGCGAGCTCAACATAGACTGGTACCAATACGCTCAGGCTCTCCGGAGGCGGAATTTCGGTTCGGAGCGTCTCGATCTCCCTCGCGACCTTTTCGAGCTCTTTCATGAGCGCGACGAGATTGTCGGCGCCGTCGCGTGACAACTGACGCGAAAGCTTCGCGTGTTCGTCCGTCACGTAGACGTTGTCGAAGTCGTCCAAGGTCGCGGCGAGATTTCGAAACAACTCGGGGGGACACTGCGTCGCGTCGCGAGCTCGCACTCCGAACTGCCCGACCACGGCATCCCCGGTTGAAAAGAGACGCCACCCCGAAGGTCGCGTCATCTGTAGTGCGATTCCGAGACTCGCGTAAGAAAGCTCGGCGTGGAAGGTGAACGCAGCGCGCGAGCCGAGGACGATCGTCGTTCCAAGGAGTTTTTTCGCGCCGTAACCTTCGCGTGTTTCTTCCCACCCGCCTTGTTTCAACGCTTCTTGGAAGACTGCATTGCGCCGCTCCGTTCCAATGACGAGCGGGACCACGTTCGGATCCATTCGCGAACCCCCGGAGCGAGCACCGAAAGGCAAAATCCGAATCGGAATCTCGACGCTTCGATCCGAACCTTCGAAGCCGAATCGGAGCGCGTGGGCGACCTTGAAAGACGCGAAAGCGCAGTCGACACTGTGCGCCGCTGGCACGGCGATGGAGAAATTTTGAGTGATGCCTTCACGAAGATGAAGGAGTCCGAGCGTGTACGTCGTGACTGCGCTATCTGTAGGAAAGGACCCCGGCGAAAAGTCGCCGTGTTGGACGTAGCGCATGAGCCTGACGTAAGGCTCCTTTGCCCGGATCGGCGCGCGTACGATCGAGATCGCTGCATGAATCTCTTCGCCCGCGAAAACCTCGTCTTCCTCGAGCACGCACTCGGCTTCGACCTCCCAGTCGGGGATGGTGAGCGCAACGATCGCTGACCGCTTCGCGCCCGAGCTTGTCTTCGCCGGGCTCACCATTGTTACGAAGCGTTGATCCACGTCGGGCCACCACGGAATGTCGACATGGAGATGCAGCTCGTAGGTGATTCCGAAATCGGGCGCGCTCACTGACGGCGGCAGCGAGG
>JAHFDV010000339.1:2335-6679 GCA_023248815.1 Myxococcales bacterium | reverse complement strand
AACGTCCGATCCGAAGAAATGCCACGACACGGTCCCCTTCCGAGACGTCGTTCTCCCTGCTGGCTACTGATCGCTCCCTCCGAGCGCGAGGCATTGACCGAACATGAAACGACTTCTTCTCTCTCTTACGACTGCACTTGCCCTCTCCATCGTTGCCTGTTCGAGCGCCGACGACGCGCTCAATGAAGCCGGTACCGAAGAAATTGGTGAGTCCGAGGATGGTCTTTCGGGGCTCTCGTTGCGCGAGATCAAAACGTTCTCGGCGCCTTCGTTCGCGACGGCATCCGAGAATCGCAAGCTCTTCACTTCAGCTTCGCAATTCTCTTCTTACTTCGGCCAAAAAGTTCCCGCGGGAGTCGACTTCTCGAAAGAGTGGCTCGTCTTCTATGCGACGGGTCCCAAGAAGACGGGTGGCTACAGCGCGAAGGTGACGCGAGCGCGCGTCGAAGATCGCGAGCTCATTCTCTCGACGCGTCTCGAGCAACCGGGCGAAGGATGTCCCGTTACGCAGTCGTTGACGAGCCCCTCGACGTTGGTCGCCATCGCGCGTCCCGTCGGTGCGAAGTGGTACCGCTTCACGCGCTACACGAAGACCAACAAGTGCGAGGTCGCGCCGGCCTTGAGCTGCGCGGTGATGCTTTGTGGTCCAGGCACGCAATGCATCGAGGACAACGGCGTCGGCGAATGCGTTCCCTCACCGGGCTGCGCCGCCTTGACCTGCCAAGTGGGAACCTACTGCTACGAAGAAAAGGGCGCCGGGCAATGCCTTCCTTACTCTTCGTGCCTCAACGTGAAGTGCACGGCGACGACCCACTGCGTCGACAAGCCGATTCAATGCATCAAGGCCCCGTGCCCGCCGACGGCACCGGAATGCGTTCCGAACTGAAGCTCGACCGCGGGCTCACGAGCAACATCACTGCGAAGAGCGTCGCCGTCATCGAAGTAGCGACGCTCGCTTCGATTCCGAACGTTCCGCCTGACCAGTAGACGGGGCCGGTGAGCACCGCCGCGCCGCGCTCGCCGATTTCGTTTCCGCTCACGGAAAGCCCGAAAATCGGGCCGAGCGTGAAGTTCCAGGAAGCGTGAAGCGCGATCGCGAACACGAGCCCTGCGCGCAGACGTGCAATCGCGAGGAGGACTCCGGCGAGGACGAGATTCACCGCCGCCATGAAGGTAAACCCCGGATTCATCGCGTGCACGATCGCGAATCCGAGCGAGGTGACCGAGACGGCCGCGATCGATCCGAAGCGCTCACGGAGAATCTCGAACCAATAGCCGCGGAAGCAGAGCTCTTCGAACGCTGCGGACAGAACGAGCCCCACGAAGAGCTGCATCAGCGTCGGCCACGAATCTCTCGCGAGAGGGACCGAGGTCTTCTCGAAGTGATGAACGAGGACGAGCACGCCCAGCGTCGTGATGAGCCAAAGTGCTCCCAGGGCGAGTCCGATCACGAAGGAGAGCGAAGGCTCGCGCGAATCGAATCCGATGGCCCGGAGGTTCTTGTCGTCGAAAAATCCGACGAGCTTCGTCACGAAGACGACGACGGCGGTGGTCATCGCGCCACCCGCGAGCACGAAGTTTACGCGTGCCGTCGGGACGGTGATGCTGAGGACGAAGACGAGAAGCGCTGTCAGGCCGAAAAAAATGATCGTCCGCCAGAAGACGGCGAAGCATTTTTTCAGCCAGACGATCACGCGCGCACGCTCAAAGAAGAACGCGCCAGCTCGTCGTTCCCTCGGCATCGAGGATCTCTACACCCATCGCGAGAAGCTCCTTTCGGAGCTCGTCGGCTTTTGCGAAGTCTTTCGCGTTACGAGCGTCGATGCGGGCGGTGATCTTTGCAGCGATGGAGCCTTCGTCGAGACCGCGAAGTCGAATTCGTCGCTCGCGCGTCTTCATGAAAAATGTGTCGCTCGGTTGAACGAGAATTCCGAGGGTTCTTCCCGAAGCGAGCAGTACCTCGTGGGCAAGAGCGGCGAGGGACGCGAGACTCGCGCGCCTCGCTTCGTCCTTTTGCTTGAGGGCCTGCGTTGCGATGTCGTTCCCCGTCTTCGCGAGCTCGGCGATGACGGCGAGCGCACCGGGCGCATTGAGGTCGTTGTCGAGCGCGACGAGAAGCTTCTCGAAAGACTCTTCGACGACTTTTCCGATCTTCGAGCCGTCGCTCTTCGGCGCGGCGCCCTTGCCCGCGATCGCGAGTTTCTCGAGTGTGCCGTAGAGGTACTCGACACGACGCTCGCCTTCGTCGACACCGGGAAAGACGACGCGACCGTCTTCTCGCTTCTCGACGTCGAAGTTGAGTGGACCGCGATAGTGCGTGCCGAGGAGGAAGTAGCGAAACCCTTCGGGATCATTTCGCTCGAGCACGTCGCGAATGGTCACGAAGTTTCCGAGAGACTTGCTCATCTTCTCGCTGTCGACGTTCAAGAAACCGCCGTGCAGCCACGTATGCGCGAAGGTGGGGCCGTACGCCGCTTCCGACTGCGCGACCTCATTCTCGTGATGGGGAAAAATGAGGTCCATTCCGCCGCAGTGAATGTCGAAGTGAGGGCCGAGATACTTCGCCGCCATCGCCGAGCATTCGATGTGCCAGCCGGGACGACCGTTGCCCCATGGGCTGGGCCAACCCCATGCGTCGCTCGGCTCGCCCTTCCAGAGCGCGAAATCGAGAGGATCACGCTTGATGTCGCCGACATCGATGCGGGCGCCCGCTTGGAGGTCGTCGATGTTGCGATGCGAGAGTTTTCCGTACTCGGCAAAGCTGCGTACCGCGAAGTAGACGTCTTTGCCTTTCGGCGTCTCGGCGACGTATGCATTCTCTTTTTCGATCAAGCGCTCGATGAGCGCGATGATGTCCGGAATGTGGGTCGAGACGCGAGGCTCGTGTGTCGGCTTTTCGCAACCGATCGCAGCGAGATCGAGGTCAGCCGTATCCGACATGCGTTTCGAGAACTCCATCGGCGGCTCGTTGCGCTCGCTCGCGCGCTTCAAAATCTTGTCTTCCACGTCGGTGACGTTGCGCACGTACGTCACGTCGAGTCCGCGGGCTCGTAGGTGGCGCGCGAGGACGTCGAACGTCGTATTCGTGCGTGCGTGACCCGCATGCGCGAGGTCGTAGGGGGTGAGCCCGCACACGTAGAGCGAGACCTTGCCCTCCTCCCGTGGAACGAATTTTTCGACGCGCTGAGTCAGGGTGTTGTGGAAGCGAAGAGCCATGATGAAAACCGCGCGCATCCTAACATCTTTTCTTCTGCGCTCACGATGACCCACGATTTGCGATCTCGTGATCACGCGTTCACGTAGGCGAGTGTTCCTTTGGAATGCGCCAAAGAAGGGTGCCATACTCGAACGCGATGGAGCAGCATGTCTTCACGCTAGAGGCGGTAAACGCGCTCGTTCCTCACCTCGCAGAGGTCGTCGGCAAGCAGCTCGAGCTCCGTCGCGAGATCGAAGAGCGTCTCCAGGAACTCGCCGAAGAGCTGGGTGAAGTTCCTTCGAATCTCGAGACGCGCCTCGCCGATTGTCCTCGCGTCCGCATGTTGAAGCGCGAGCTCCTCGAGCTCGTCCCTGACTACCAGCGCGGCTGGAAAGAGGTCGAAGAGCTCGGCGCCGTCGTCAAAGACGCGCGCACGGGACTCTGCGATTTCTACGGAAACATCGACGGCAATCTCGTGTGGTTGTGTTGGCAGTTCGGCGAATCGGAGATCACGCACTACCATTCACTCGACGAAGGCTTCTCGGCTCGCAAGGCCATCCGTGACACGATCCGCAAGCTGTCGTTGAACTGAGGTCGCTGCATCGGCTAGCGTCGAAGACATGTCGCGTCCGATTGATCGCTCTCGTGCCGAAGCCGCGATCACCGAATTTCTCCGCGCTATCGGTCATGACCCCGAAGGCGAAGGCGACCTCCGTGAGACCGGCGCTCGCGTGACGAATGCCTACCTCGACGAGCTCATCCGCGGCGAGAACCAGGACCCCGCGCAGTCGATCCGCAAGAATGTGCTTCTGAAAGCGGCCAAAGAAGATCTCATCATCGTGCGTGATCTTCCGGTCTCGACGATGTGTCCGCATCACCTCATGCCGGCGTCGGGGTTGGCGACGGTCGCCTACCGGCCGCACGAGCACATCGTCGGCATCGGTGCGATCGGCGACGTCGTCGAGATTCTTTCGCGGAGACTCACGTTGCAAGAGACGATCGGTGAGAGCGTGGTCGAAGTGATCGCGCGTGAGCTCGGTGCAGTGTGGGCGGGGTGTCGCCTCGTTCTTTCCCACACGTGCCTCGTCGTCCGCGACGAGAAGCGCCACGGAGCCAAGGTCGAAACGGTTGCGCTCCGTGGCGAAATC
>JAHFDV010000339.1:0-2325 GCA_023248815.1 Myxococcales bacterium | reverse complement strand
GGGAGGGGCGCCATGAGCTACGCCGTCGTCACGGGAGCGAGCCGCGGTATCGGCCGCGCGATTGCGCATGCTCTCGCGGACCGCGGCATCGACGCTGCGCTGCTCGCGCGCGATGAGAAAGGGCTCAGCGAAGTCGAACGCGAGCTCCGCGCGAAAGGAACTGATCCGCTCGTTGCGCCGTGCGATCTCGCCAGCGAGACGTCGATCGCGAACGCGGCCACCCGCTGCCTCGAGAAAAAGGGTACGCCGCGCATTCTCGTTCACAACGGCGGCATCGTCGTTCGCAATCTCATTGGCGAGACATCGACGCGCGATTTCGATCGTGTCATCGCGGTCAACGTTCGCGCACCCTTCTTGCTGACGCGCGCCTTCTTGCCCTCGATGGTCGCATCCAAAGTAGGACGAATCGTCGCGATCGGAAGCATCAGCGGAACGATGGGTACGGCACGCATGACCGCCTACTGCGCATCGAAATGGGCCCTCACGGGCTTCATGAAGGCGCTCGCCGAGGAAGTTCGCGGGACGGGTGTGCAGGCCCTTTCGGTTTTGCCGGGGTCGGTCGACACCGCGATGCTCGAAGGCAGTGGGTTCCCGGCGGCCATGCAACCCGAAGACGTGGCGCGTCTCGTTACCTTTGCTGCGCTCGACGCGCCAGACGCGATGAACGGAAGTGTGGTCGAGATCTTCGGTCCCTGACGCTCGCGCGTTGAGCTACGATCGAACGGCAATGTGGACGGAGAAGGAAGAAGCCGGGCTCGCGCTCGTTCCCGTGTTTCCGCTCCCGGAGATCGCGCTCTTCCCGGGCGGCAAGTTGGCGCTGCACATTTTCGAACCGCGCTATCGCGCCATGCTCGCCGACGCTCTCGCCGGAGCGCGCCTCATCTCCGTCGTTCGCATCACTGATCGCAACGAGCTCGACGAATCCGGTCATCCCGAAATCGCTTCGATTGCGGGCATCGGTCGCATCGTCACCGCTGAATCGCTCCCCGACGGGCGTGCCAACATCGTTCTCTCGGGAGTGGCTCGCGTTCATCTGCACGAGCTGCCTTTCGTTCCGCCGTATCGACGCGCACGCGCGCTTCCGATCATTCCGGTCGAAGTGCGCGTTGGCGAAGCGGATCGGCTCGCGCTGCTTTCTTCCGTCACGTCTTTTCTTCGTGAGGTTCGCAAGCACGACGAATCGTTCGATCCGAATCTCGAGCTCGACGCGCCGCCCGAGGTCCTCGTGGACGAGATCGCGCAGCAACTTCTCGTCAGCCCCATTGCGAAGCAAGAAGCTCTCGAAGAGCTCGATCTCTCGGCGCGGATCGCACTCGTGCTGCGCGAGCTCGCCGTTCAGCGACGAACGCTTGCCTTGAGTGACACCGTGGAAACGTTCTCGAACTGAGACCGTTTCACGGCATCTTCAGCGCCATCTCGAAATCGTCGTAGACGACGAGCTCTTCACCTTCGATGGTTGCGCGATACGTGCGCTGCGCTTCGCAGAGCCCTTCGGGAACGATGAGCTTGCCCGTGCTCAGCGAAAAGACGAAGCCGTGCATCGGGCACATGATGTTGCCATCCTCGACGGGCCCCTCCGCGAGGCTCGCACCCGCGTGGTTGCATGCGTCTTCGATCGCGAGAGGCATGCCGCCGATGACCACCGCGACGACGTCGAACGGGGGATATTCGAGCCGCACCGGGACGCCGTCTTCGAACATGGAGAGCGGCGCACGCGCGACGACTCGGCTCATTCGGTGTGACTCATCGAGTGACTCATTGGGCCACGCTCAGAACTGGATGTCGGCGCGCGGATCCGATGTGTCGAACGCGGCAAGGCGCGTGATGAGCTCGTCGACTTCGGTGTTGTTGCCTTCGGGCAGCCGAACGAGAAAGCGCAGATAGAGGTCGCCCGGCTCTTTGCCTTTTCGCACGACGCCTTTGCCGCGGAGACGAAGCTGGTTTCCGCTCTGCGTCCTCGGAGGAACTTTTACGCTCACTTCGCCCGTTGCCGTGGGGATGCGGATCTTCGCGCCGAGGTGCGCCTCGCCGATCGTCAAAGGCACGTCGAGGTAGAGGTCGTCTTCTTCGCGCCGGAACTTTGGATGAGGCGTCACGTGAATCGTCACGAAGAGATCGCCGGCTGCCGCGCCATTCGGTGAAGGCCCGCCCTGACCGGGAATTCGCAAACGACTGCCGTCCGTCGCTCCTGGCGGAATGCGAACTTTGACGACGTCTCCTGCGCCTTGCGGACGGAGGTCCAGCATGGTGCCGCGCACGGCGCTCACGAAGTCGATCGTGAGCTCACTCTCGAGGTCGCGTCCACGTGTTCCACGACCGCGCGCG